>VSPV01000058.1 GCA_009775605.1 Paramuribaculum sp. | reverse complement strand
GACGATAAAACTGTACCGCCCTCCCGGCCGCGGGAAATCCCTCCAATCCCCCCCACCAAACAAAAATCACGGCCCGCCCCAAAAGGCGAAACCGTGATCAGTTAAAATTATTAGTGTCTCCTACTTCCCCGCCTTGGCTTTGAATGAGAGCCCCAGCGAGCTGCCGCGGTCTATATTGCCGGGCAGCTTCACGCTTACCTTGCCGTCCTTCACGGTGCACTTCAGCGTGCGGCCGTCACCGAGGATTTTCACTTTGTTTCCTTCCGGAATATTCCCGGCCCATTCTATGGTGGAGGGGAGGGCGTCGTCATCGTCAAGAGCATAGAAAGCATAGAGGGTGTTCCCGTCCTTATTCCGGGTAAACCACATCTTGCCGTCGTTGTAATTGCGGGCGTTGACGGTATTGTATATTCCTTCGCCGTTTTTCTCGAGCCATTTGCCAACGTTCTCCACCCTCTCGCGGGCTTCGTCGTCAATGGTTCCCATCGGCGTGGGGCCTATGCCCAGAAGCAGGTTGCCGCCCTTGGCCACTACCTCGATGAGCGTTGCGATTATCTTTTTTGAGCTCTTATATTCTCCCTCGGCGCGCCAGCCCCAGCCGTGCATAGGCATGCACGTTTCCCATGGAATGTCAAGCTGAGTAGCCGGAACTTCTCCTTCAGGAGTCTGATAATTCTCGAATTCGCCTTTTACGGTGCGGTCAACCACTATCAGTCCCGGCTGATGGCTGCGGGCCATTGCCGAAATACGGTCCATCTTTATGTCCTGGTTGAAGCGCGGCTGCACCTGACCGCCGTCAAGCCACAGTATATCTATGGGGCCGTAGCCGGTCATCAGCTCCTCAATCTGGTTGAACGTGAAGTCCTGGAACTTCTTCCACTGTTCGGGATGGTTCTGAGGCTTGTAGTTCACATTGCGGTCGCGGGTGGGATAGCGGCGCCACCAGTAGTAATCAGAATGCCAGTCGGGCTTCGAGAAATAGGCTCCGATCATGAAGCCCTTGTCGCGGAAAGCGTCAAACACATGCTTTGCTATGTTTGCTCTCGGATCTTTTCCGAACGGGCCGTTCATGATTGAAAAATCAGTTTGCTTGGTGTCAAACATGCAGAATCCCTCATGGTGTTTGGTGGTGAACACCATATATTTCATGCCGCCGCGTTTCATTATGTCGGCCCATTTGGCGGGGTCGAAAGCGGTGGGGTTGAAAGTCTCCTTATGGCCCCAATACCAGTTCTTATATTCCTCATAGGTCATGTTGGCCGGACGCTGAATCCAGTCCACATCCTCTCCGCAAAGGAACCATGATTCCACTATTCCGGGCACGCTGTAGAGTCCCCAGTGGAATATCACTCCGAATTTAAGGTCTTTCCATTTATCGAGTTTGTCCAACACCAGCGGGTCATTGGGCGTTACATAGCCGTCGGAGCGTTCGTGACGCATTCCGTTGTTGTCGGCAAACTGTGCGTGAAGCGACGCCGCTGTCAGAAGCAGCGAGAGCGTGATGAATGATGTAATTTTCCTGAAAACCGGTTTCATGGCAGGTCTGGTTTGTTAAGTTAAGCAGTTCTAAAAAAAACAAACCCCTTGACTTATTGGGGACAAGGGGTTGAAATAGTGCGCGCGAAGGGACTCGAACCCCCACGTCGTAAGACACCAGATCCTAAGTCTGGCGCGGCTACCAATTACGCCACGCGCGCTCTTACGGCTGCAAAGGTAAGCATTATTGCCGAACTGTGCAAGCCGTATTTTCAGTGTCAGATCATCTGCTCCACGTTCCACACGAAGGCTCTCAGTCCGAGCATGGGCGATTCCTGGTCGAGCGCCCGCAGGCGCCCAAGCAGGTTTTCAACCTTCGCGTCCTCCACTACGGCGAGAATGGCCGATGACATAGACGGCCATGCATGGGTGCCGTAATGCGGTTCGCCCGAGGTGGTTCCGCGCCCCGAAACCTGGTCCCAGGCCGTGAAGCCACGGCAGTTGCTGCGGTCGAGAGCGTCTATTATATTATGGTAATGTGCCTGGTCAAAGGCTATGAAAACTGATTTCATCTCAGGTCGATATTAAACAAGTTCTAAATGAAACAAGCTTTATGATTTCGTTGCGGCGAGGGATTCGCGGAGCTTCCGGCGGTTGCGCCTTACGCCCACGTATGCGAATATGCAGTAGAGCGTCGGCACGAAGAGAAGTGTCAGGATGGTCGACAGGGTAAGACCCCCGATAACCGCGGTTCCCATCGGACGCCACATTTCCGAACCCTGACCCGTACCGAATGCCATCGGCACCATGCCCAGAATGGTGGTAAGGGTGGTCATCACCACAGGACGCAGACGCGATTTGCCGCCGAGCACCACAGCACGGCGTATCGACATGCCTCGCTCGCGGTTCAGCGATATGTAGTCGATAAGCACTATACCGTTTTTCACCACAATACCTATAAGCATAGTGGCTCCGATCATCGACATCACATTGAGTGTATGTCCCGTCAGATACAGGATGATGAACACACCAGAGAAAGCAAACAGAAGCGACGTCATGATTATACCCGGATAGGTATAGCTCTCGAACTGTGCGGCCATCACTATGTACACCAGCACAATTATCAGCACGGCGAGAGTAAGCAGGTCGGTGAATGATTCCTGCTGGTCCTCATAGGATCCTGCAAGCTGTATGTTCACGCCGGCAGGAATCTCCATCCGGTCTATTATCACGTTGGCCGAGTCTACGATTGTGCTCATGGGCACGCCGTCAACTACCGTGGAAACCGTGATGATACGTTCGCGGTCTTTGCGCTCGATTGTGGGAGGCGTGAAGCGTTCCACAACCTTTCCTACGTCCTTCACCCTCACGCCTTTCCCTTCGGCATTGTAGATGAGGATGTTCTCAATGTCATTGAGCGATGTGCGGTGTTCGGGCGCATACATCACCTTCATGTCGTATTCCTCGCCGTCCTCGCGGAAGTAGCTCGAGAGATTGCCGTTTATACGGTTTCGCAGATAGTTGGCCGCTGTGGTGAGGTTGAGGCCGTAGAGCGCCAGTTTCTCGCGGTCGAAGTCCACCTGATATTCGGGCTGGTAATCCGAACGCGATACCATTACGTCGGCCGCTCCCGGCACCTTTTCAAGAGCCGCCTTGAGCTGTGATGCCACGGAGTCGGTCTCGGTGAAGTCATAACCGTAGATTTCAAAGTCAACGGCCGACTGTCCGCCCATGCCGCCTCCTCGGCGTCCGCCCACATTAACCTGCGCTTTCTTGAATTCCGGGAAACGTTCCTGAAGGTCCTGGCGCATGAGGGCGGCAAGTTCCGTGCTCGACCGCTCGCGTTCGTCGGGGTCGGTGAGACGTATGTTCATCGACACGATATGCGGGCCGTTGTCGCTCAGCGAGGCGAAGGTGTTGTCGCTCGAGGCGTTGCCGGTGGTGTAGTTGAGCATCTTTATCTCGGGATATTTCTCGCGCCATTCACGCGAAAGGCGTGCGGTGGCCTCCTGTGCAAGCTCCACTCTCGACCCTATGGGAAGCTCAAGGCTTACGCCGAGGCGTGCGTCGTCGGCAGTCGGGAAAAACTCGGTTCCCACATATTTGAGCAGGAACAGCGAGCCTATGAATATCGCCATACAGCTTCCGATGGTGAGACTCTTGTGCTCCACCACGTAGTTGAGCACCCGGGCGTATCCGCGGTCAAACGCATCCAGGCCTTTGTTTATGGGAGTGAACAGCAGTGTGTAGAGCTTTCCGTGTTTGTTGTCGCGGCGGAGCAGTCGCGAGCACAGCATAGGGGTGAGCGAGAGAGCGCACACGGTCGAGATGACCATCATAATGCACACCATCCAGCCCAGCTGGCGGAAGAGCACGCCGGTCATGCCGGTGACGAGCGTAAGGGGGAAGAACACCGCTATAAGTGTCAGCGTCGAGGCGATTACCGACACGGCAACCTCGTTTGTGCCGTGAATTGCCGCCTGCTTGGGATCGGCTCCGCGTTCTATATGGGTCGTTACATTCTCAAGCACCACGATTGCGTCGTCCACCACCATGCCTATCGAAATCGAGAGGGCCGAGAGCGATACGATGTTGAGCGAGTTGCCGGTGGCAGCAAGATAAATGAACGAGGCGATGAGCGATATAGGTATGGTTATGGTGATGATGAGTGTGGCGCGCCATCTTCCAAGGAAGGTGAATACCACTATCACCACGAACAGCAGCGCGTAAAGCACCGTTTCCACAAGAGAATGTATGGTGTTGCGGATATTGTCGGATGTATCCACTATAATGCCGAGCTTCACATCTGAAGGAAGACGCTTCTGAAGCGATGGGAGCAGTTTCAGCACCTTGTTGGATATTTCCACCGAATTGGCTCCTGACTGTTTCTGTATTACGATCATGGCGCCTTTCTCGCCGTCGTTGAATGTCTGCTGGGCGCGTTCTTCCAGCGAGTCGTCCACGCGGGCCACATCGCGAAGATAGATATTGCGTCCGTCGCGTGAGCCTACCACTATGTTGTTGAGCTCCGTAGCATCCTTGAACTCGCCCTGCACACGCAGCGAGTATGTGTCGGAGCCTATGTCGAACGAGCCGCCGGGCACATTGCGGTTCTCCGCCGCTATCACCTGCGAGATGGATTCAACCGTCAGATTGTAGGCTTCGAGCCGCAGGGGGTCGATGTACACGTGTATCTCTCGCTTAGGCGCTCCGGAAATCGACACTGAGCCTACTCCAGATATGCGTGCCAGAGGATTGGCCACGTCTTCGTCGAGTATCTTGTACAGTCCCGGCATGCTTTCCTTTGCCTGCACCGAAAGCAGCACTATGGGAATCATATCGGAGCTGAACTTGAATATTATGGGGTTCTCGGCGTTGTCGGGAAGCTGGCTCTTCACCATATCGAGTTTGTCGCGCACGTCGTTGGTCAGCACGTCGATGTCCTTTCCATACTCGAATTCCAGAGTTATCACCGAGATGTTTTCTCGCGATTTGGATGTGATGTGCTTGAGGTCGTTCACGGAGTTGAGCACGTTCTCAAGCGGACGTGTCACATTCTGCTCTATATCCTGCGCGCTCGCTCCCTGATAGGTGGTCATCACCATTATGGTGTTGGTCTCCACATCTGGATAGAGGTCGATAGGAAGTTTTGAAAGTGAATACAGACCGAGGATGGCGACGGCCACGAAACAGAGGGCCGTCATCACCGGGCGCTTTACCGCGCTTGCGTAAATGCTCATATGCTGTCGTTAGGCGTAGGGGATGGATTTTCGTTTTTGTTAAAGAGGCGTGCCTTGCTGCCGTCGCGTAAGCGGGTCTGTCCGGTAATCACCACGAGGCTGCCCGGTTCGAGGCCGCTGGTAATCTCGTAGCTGTCGGTCAGACGCTGTCCCAGTTCAACGGGCAGATAGCTCACGGTGGAGTCAGCCGGATTGTACACGTAGACAAACCGTTTGCCCGAGCCGGTCTGTTTCACCACGGCCCGGTCGGGAACAACCACATGCTCCGTCGTTCCGAAAAGTATGCTCACTCTTGCGAACATGCCGGGTATCACTCTGTCCTGAGGATTGTCAATGGTTATTTCGGCAGTGAAGGTGCGCGTCGAGGCATCAATCGAGGGGTGAACAAGATAGACCGTGCCGGTGAAGGTCTCGTCGGGATATACGTCGAGATTCACATTCACTTTCATCCCTTTTTTCACCTTGGCATATTCGGCCTCGCTGATGTTGATCATCACTTTCACCGGCTGTATCTGTTCCACGGTGAGTATGGGAAGGGAGCCGGTCATGTCGCCGGGATCATAGTTGCGGGCCGTGACCACTCCCGAGATGGGCGATACCAGATAGGTGTTCTCCATCAGGTTGGCATACTGTTTGGTCTGCGCGTCAAGCTCAGTCTTGAGCTGGTCTACGCTTTGCTGCGTGCCGGCGCCTATCTTGAGCAGCTGCACGGCTCGGTCATATTCCCTCTGTGCGTTGTCAAGGCGCACTTTGAGCTGGTCGGTTCCGGTGGCGTCGAGCTCTACGAGTTTCTGGCCTTTTGCCACTCTGGCCCCTACGTCCACAAGTATCCGCTTTATGCGGTTGGGCGACGACGAGGATATATTGTTGGTCTTGAATGCCTCAACGGTCGCTGTATACTCACCTGTGGCATCTACCGTCTGAAGTCCTACCTCAACCGCTTCTATGGCCGGTATCTCTTCCTGATGGGATGCTCCCGGGGTTTCTTTGGCTTTGTCTGAACTGCATCCGCTTGCCACCGCTATCAGGGTGCAAAGGGCGATGATGGATAAATGGTTGTGTCTCATAACGGTTTTGCTGTGGGTGGTATGTCTTTCCCGAGAAGAAGCTCGAGGTCTGAGCATCCGGTAAGGTAATTGTAGACTGACTGGTAATAGGCCAGGCGCGAGCGGGTGAGTGCAAGCTCTGAGTCGCGCAGGTCAAGATAGGTTGTGGCTCCTATGTCGAAGCTCTCTTTCTGTATGGTGTGGGCGCGCTCGGCCTGTTCTATGCTTCGGGCGCACGATGCTATCTGTTTTACGTTCAGGTTTATGTTGTCCAGTGCCACTTCGGCCTGCATTGTGATTGTGCGCTGCAGGTTGTCGCGCTGCCATTTCATCTCTTCCACCTGTATGCGGGCCTGTTTTATGCGTGAATAGCGCTGTCCTCCCTCGAAAAGCGGCACGGAAAGCGTCAGTCCTATCATGGAATAAGGTGTCCAGCGCAGATTTTTGAACGGCGAGCCGTTGTTCATGGCTGTCCAGTTGTAATTGGCCGAAAGCGCGAGGGTGGGGAACCATGACATTTTCTGGATTTTGAGCGCGTCGTTGAGCTGGCGCGTCTGGATGTCGAGCAGCCGCATGTCCGAGTTGTCTTTTATGTCGGTGGACAGCTGCAGCGCTCTTTCATACATCGTTTCCTCGTAGTCGCTCAGTTTCTGGGTGGGGCTGATGGCTATACCGGTATCGAATCCCAGAAGGATGGCAAGCTGCAGCCGTGCCTGCCTGATGGCTATCACGGCCTGGGTAAGCTCCGGCTCCACGTTCTGTAGCGCAACCTGAGTGCGGAGCACGTCATAATCCGACGCCGCTCCCAGTGAGTAGCGTTTCTGATAGGTGTCGGCGGTGAGCTTTGCCATGTCGTAGCTTTCGAGCACTGTGCGGTGGGTGTCCTCGGCAAGGAGCAGGGTATAGTAGGCGTTCTTCACCTGGTTGATAAGCTGGAGTCTCGATTGGCGCGATTTCTCCACGCTTTCCATTATGCGGCTTTCGCTCAGGTCAAGCGTCTTCCACAGCTGCGGGGCAATCAGGGGCATCGAGGCGGAGAATCCCAGAGAATAGGAGTTGTCACGACCCACTTTTATTCCCGAGGCCGGGCGTGCCGAGGCTCTTGTGGCACCCTCTTCGCCGTCCGCGCCGCTCTCGCCCGGAGTGGCTGATGAACCGCCCGAACCGCCGAAACCGTCCATATACATGGTCTGTTTCTCAAGGGTGCGGCTGTAGGTGCCACCGAATGAAATCGTCGGCAGAAGTTGTCCTAAGGTCTCTTTTTTTGAATAGTCGAGACGCGTGATCTCCATGTCGGCCACCTTCACGGTCGGGTTCTCGTCAAGCGCTATCTCTATGCACTTTTCAAGCGAGAGTCTCAGGGTGTCGGAAGGCGGGGAGGGGACTTGGGCCATGGCATCGGCCGAAAACAGCAGGATGCCGGCTGCAAGAGTCGGGTATAATGATTGTGTTGTCATCCGGTTTTATGATGGAAAGTTGAAACGTTTTGCCTGAAACGGAAACGTTTTGCAAATTTATACAAAAGGCCGTTCTGCCCTGCTCCTGTGTGGTTAAATTTTGTAAAATAATAAGGCGATGTGCCGGTTGACACATCGCCTGTATTTTCAAGCCGGGTATAAGGTTTAGATTGAATCCACCTCAAAACCGGCCTCTGTAAGGGCTTTTACTATCTGCTTTATATGGTCGCGGTCGCGGGTTTCCATCTCTATGTTGAGCTGGCAGCCCGAAATCTGGGTGTTGGTTGAGTTGCGTTTGTGTTCAACCGAAAGGATGTTGGCTCCATTTTCGCCTATCACGCTGCACACCTTCGAAAGCTGTCCCGGCTTGTCGCTCAGGCGCAGGGTTATGGAGCAGTCGCGGCCGTTCTTCACGAGTCCGCGTGTAATCACGCGGTTCAGGTTGGTCACGTCGATGTTGCCGCCCGAAACCAGGCAAACCACCTTCTTGCCCTGAATGGGAACCTTGTTGAACATGGCTGCTGCCACCGAAACGGCACCGGCTCCTTCGGCCACGAGTTTCTGCTGCTCTATGAGCGTGAGGATGGCTGCTGCCACTTCGTCGTCGCTCACAGTCACAATCTCGTCAACATATTTGGAGCAAATGTCGAAGGTGTTCACTCCCGGTTCTTTCACGGCTATGCCGTCGGCTATGGTCGATACGCTGTCGAGCCTTACACGCTCACCTTTCTTTATGGAATCGACCATCGAGGGAGCTCCCTTTGCCTGAACGCCATAAACCTTCACGTCAGGTTTGAGAGTCTTGATGGTAAAGGCCACTCCGGATATGAGACCGCCGCCGCCTATCGGCACAATCACGGCCTCCACATCAGGCATCTCCTCTATTATTTCCAGACCTATGGTTCCCTGACCGGCTATAACCAGGGGGTCGTCGAAGGGATGCACCAGAGTGTAGTTATGTTCTTTCTGAAGTTCAAGGGCCCGGGCATAGGCGTCATCATAAACGCCGGGTACAAGCACTACCTCTGCACCGAGAGCTTTTGTGGCCTCGATTTTGGAAATCGGGGCACCGGCGGGAAGGCATATCACGGATTTGATGCCGTTGTGGGTGGCTCCGAGTGCCACTCCCTGGGCGTGGTTGCCGGCCGAACAGGCTATTACGCCATGCGATTTCTCTTCGTCGGAAAGCTGGGAGATCTTGTAGTATGCGCCGCGGAGTTTGAATGAGCCGGTGTACTGCAGGTTTTCAGGCTTTAGATATACTTCGGCCTCGGGGTTGAGTTTGGTCGGGCCGATGAGTTTGGGGTGCCGGGCCACATCCTGAAGCACTTTGGCTGCATTGTAGACCTCGGCGATGGTTAACTGTCTTTCCATGTTGATGTGTGATGATTAGTTTCGGCAAATTTAATAAAAACGGGAGTATTTTTAATAAAAAACAGAGCAAACACTTTCACAAATCAATTGCTAAATTTGGTTAAACCCCGATTAAAAATTCATTCTCGGTTCAACCATCCTCCACGCGTTTTTGTAAATTTGTAAGTTAAAGAGGTGGAAGATTCACTGTTTTCCTTCCATCTCCTTTGTTTCCATAACGTTAAATTTCTATTACTTTTTAACTTATATGTCGTCAGTTACCAAAGAAGCCGCGCTTGAATATCACCGCAAAGGCAAGCACGGAAAAATTGAAGTAGTTCCCACAAAGGCTTACTCCACCCCCCACGACCTCGCTCTGGCTTATTCTCCGGGCGTGGCCTATCCCTGCAAGGAGATTGAAGCAAACCCGGCCGATGTCTATGAATACACCAACAAGGGCAATCTCGTGGCTGTGATTTCCAACGGCACCGCAGTTCTCGGCCTCGGTGATATAGGCGCTCTCGCCGGCAAGCCTGTTATGGAAGGAAAAGCTCTTCTGTTTAAGATTTTTGCCGGTCTCGACTGTTTCGACATTGAAGTCAACGAAAAGGATCCCGAGAAGTTCATAGAGATTGTAAAGGCTCTTACTCCTACCTTCGGCGGTATCAACCTTGAGGATATAAAGGCGCCTGAGTGCTTCGAGATAGAGCGCCGTCTGAAAGAGGAATGCAATATTCCGGTGATGCACGACGACCAGCACGGCACCGCTATAATCTCGGCCGCCGGTCTTCTCAACGCTCTCGAAATCCAGAATAAGAAAATAGGCGATGTGAAGCTCGTGGTCAACGGCGCCGGTGCAGCAGCCATTTCCTGCACCCGTCTTTACAAGGCGCTGGGCGTGCGTTCCGAGAATATCGTGATGTGCGACAGCCGGGGTGTCATCAACTCCTCGCGCGAGAACCTCAACGAGCAGAAACGAGAGTTTATGACCACCCGCTCCATCTCCACTTTGGCCGAAGCTATGGTCGGTGCCGACGTTTTCCTCGGACTCTCTGTAAAGGATGTCCTGACGCCCGAGATGCTCAAGTCCATGGCCCCGCGTCCAATCGTGTTCGCTCTGGCCAATCCCGACCCTGAGATTGCCTACGACGTAGCTGTCAATTCGCGCCCCGACCTCATTTTCGCCACCGGCCGCAGCGACTATCCCAACCAGATAAACAACGTGCTCGGTTTCCCGTATATATTCCGTGGCGCGCTCGACTGCGGGGCCACCGTCATCAACGAGGAGATGAAACTCGCCGCCGTGCATGCCATTGCCGCCCTTGCCAAGCTCCCTGTTCCTTCGGTTGTCAATGCTGCCTATGAGAACGCTGATCTTACATTCGGTAGAAACTATATTCTTCCCAAGCCTCTCGACCCCCGCCTGCTCATAAGCGTTGCCCCGGCTGTTGCCCGCGGCGCAATGGAAAGCGGCGTGGCCCAGCGACCCATCACTGACTGGCAGGCTTATGAGGAACAGCTTCGCAAACTCATGGGCTACGACAACAAGCTCGTGCGCCGCATCTTCGAGCGCGCCAAGACAGAGCCCAAACGCGTTGTGTTCGGCGAGGCAAACACCGACAATATGCTCAAGGCTGCCGCCATTGCCGCTAAGGAAGGCGTGCTCGTGCCAGTTCTGCTGGGCAACGAGGAGATGATTGCCAAGCGTGCCGACCGTCTCGGTCTCGACATCTCGGGAATAGAAATCGTAAATCTACGCCACGACCGCGAGGCCGACCGCCGCAAGCGTTATGCCGCCCGGCTCGCCGAGAAGCGTTCCCGCCAGGGTATTTCCTACTACGAGGCGCTCGAGAAGATGTACGACCGCAATTATTTCGGTATGATGATGGTGGAGGAGGGCGATGCCGACGCTTTCCTCGGCGGAACATATTCCCAGGCCCACAGCATCGGCGATATCGCTAAGGAAGTAATCGGCGTAAGGGCTCCTTACAGCCATTTCGCCACAATGCATATCGTCAACACCAAGCGCGGCACCTTCTTCCTCTCCGACACTCAGATCAACAAGCAGTGCGATGCCGACACTCTCTACGACATAGCCCGTCTTACCCGCAACGCCGTGGAATACTATGCCCACAAGCCCGTCATGGCGCTCTGCAGCTACAGCACCTTCGGTTCCAGCGATGAAGATGAATGCCGTGCTTCGCGCGATGCCGTGGCCCGTATGCAGCAGGATTATCCCGACCTTGCCATAGAGGGCGAGATGGCGCTGAATTTCGCTCTGAACAAAAAGATGCGCGACACCACATTCCCCTTCAACCGCATAAAGGGAATGGATGTGAACACCCTCATTTTCCCCAACCTGAGTTCGGCGAGTGCGGCCTACCGCATGATGCTTGAGATGGGCGTGGGTGAGGCTATCGGGCCTATCCAGATGGGTCTGAACAAACCCGTGCATTTCATTAGCATTCACGCTTCTGTGCGAAGCATCCTGAATCTCGCCATCATAGCCGGACTTGACGCCGCCGTGCTTTCCCGCCAGGGAAGTCACGTTGACCTTTGATTCCATGACGTTTTTCCACCGCATTTTCCACACCGTAGCTGCAATCCTCCCGGTTGCCGCTACAGTGTGTTTTGCGATGTGTTCTGCTCTGTGGTCTTGTGAAAGGCAGCCCGAGCCTGTGCAGAGCGTACCCCCGCTGTTTCAGGCCGATGATTTCACCCTCACTCCCGATTTTATGGTTAGCGGCGCCGACACTCTGCGATTTCCGTCCTCTCCCGCCGAAAAAACAGGATTTTCCGTAACCACTTCTTCACTATCGTTCAATTATCTTGCCGGAATGACTGAGTGCGACTCAGTCGCCGCCAGTCTCGGGTCTCTTTCCAACTGGGAGCTTTCCACCCGCATTCTCCTCGGTGATGCGTGGCTTTATCCGGAGCGTTCCATGAGTCTTTTGCGGAGCAGGGTGAAGGGAGGCCGGGTAACGACACTTGACCAGATATCCCAGTACTGGCCCATGATTTCCGATTGTCTCGCGTGGATTCCTGCGGCTCTGGAGGTCTACCGTTCCACCGGCGATAAAAGGTGGCTCCGAGATGCTGCCGAAGTGTCGCTTTCCACCCTCCGGCGCGAGATTTCCGTCAATTATATCCCCCAAATCGGGCTGTTCCGCAGCGTTCCCGTCTATCTTGTGACACCGGTGAGCCATTTCGCTCCGTGGATGAACCATGCCGATATTCTACAGACCTACACACTGTTCAACAACGTGTTGGCCGTAAAAGCAATGGAAAGCCTTTCCGAAATGTTTAATGCTCTTGACCGGCAGCCCGATGCCGACATTGACGCTCTATGCCGGACGGTTTCCGCCAGACTTGCCACATTGCTGTGGCTACCTGACAAAGGTTATTTCAGCGAATTCCTTTACGGGGGCGTTTTCCCCGTGCAGTCGCGCATAGCCGACAATATGGCGCAGGCTCTCGCCGCATGTCTCGGAGCGGTGTATTCTCCTCTGGCTTCATCAGCCGTTTCGCGCACTCCGCGTCTTCCTTCCGGAATGCCGCTTACGTCTCCGCTCATGAATCCGTCAGATTTGCCCGGCCGCAATCCGGTGAGTCACACCCTTCAGTCGTTATGGGCCATTGCTTCGCTGCGTACAGCTAATGAAACTTCGTTCAACCATGCCTTAGGTGCTATGGGATTGGCTGCTTCCGGAAATGACTTCCGGTGTAACGGCGCTATGTCGCGCATGGCGCTGAAAGGGCTCCTGGGTCTTGAGGCGACAGATACCGCTGTGGTATTCCATCCCGCTCTACCTTCGTGGTTCAGTGGTGTAACGGAATTCAGGAATCTGTATTTGCGTGACTGCTCGCTGGATGTCAGGATAAAGGGCCATGGAAATATGGTCAGTGAGATTCTTTTGGACGGCAAGCCTTCCTCCTTCTGCGGAGTGCCCTATGCGTTGAAAGGGAGCCACACTCTTGAACTGACTCTGGAAAAAGGGCCGCGGTGGTCTGATGCTCCGGTTAATGTATCCGACACGGTGGTATACGCCACTCAGCCGCCACAGGTGTTCTGGTGCAATCTCTCTGCCGAGATTCTGAATTTTACGCCGGATTTTACCTATGATATTTACGTGGACGGTGTGCTTCATGACCGCACGTCATCCCGGAATTTCAATATCCCTGACACCCACGCTTTCACAACCGTGAATCTGGTTTCTACCGGCAAAGACAAGTCTACGGGGCTTGCCGGACGGACGTTCAGTTATTTTCCCCCGCGCACGCGCTACGTGATTCCGGCCGACACCATAGAACCCGGTGTCAAGGGCCGTATCCGCACCGTGCGCAACCGCCGCGGGCGTGTGATCCGTCGCTTCCGCGAACCCCATTACGTCAAACTGCCTTCCTGGCGCTCTCCTCTGCGGTTCTCTTTCAGTGCTCCGGAAGAAGGGGAGTACGATATGAGAATAGTCTACATTACCCCGGAAGGAGCTATAAGGACGGCCGGTTTCCCCATGCGGCGTATATCGGTCAATGGAGATGTCTGCGGTTTCGCCGTCATGCCATTCGCGCGCGCGGGCTATGCCGTGGAATCCACCCCTGTCAGTGTTCGGCTTGCCCGCGGACGCAACCGTGTTGAGCTTGCTGTGGATGCTGCCGCCGGTCTGCTTCCGCCTGCCGGAGAAGTTTCAGTGAAGGAAATAATATTGGTAAAACTGCCCCGATGAAAAGAATAGGAATACTCTCCGATACCCACGGATGCTGGGACGAACGTTTCCGCCACCACTTCGCCGGACTCGACGAGGTGTGGCATGCCGGCGATGTGGGTGATTACTCCATTATCGAGAAACTCGAGGAGGTGGTGCCCGTGGTCAGAGCCGTTTGCGGCAATATCGACTGCGGCATGACGCGCCGGCGCCTCCCCGAAGTGCTCTCTTTCACTGTAGAGGGCGTGAATGTATGGCTCACGCACATTGCCGGCTACCCGGGCCGGTATGCTCCCGGTGTAAAGAAACTTCTCCGCGACGAAGGCGTTAAACTTATGGTGTGCGGGCATTCCCACATCCTCAAGGTCATTCCTGATCACGAACTGGGCCTTCTGCATGTCAATCCCGGTGCTGCCGGTTTTGCCGGATGGCATAAAGTCCGGACACTCATCAGGCTCACTATCGATGAAGGAACCGTCAAGGATCTCGAGGTCATTGAGCTTGCCCGTCAGAAAATCTATGATAAATAATACTGCAATGAAAAAATACTCTATTCTTTTGATAGCCGGAGCGATCGCTGCCCTTTCGCTCGGTTCGTGCAAGACCACCGAGGCAAACTACCGTCAGGCCTACGAGTCTGCGCGTCAGAAACAGACACAGGAAGGCGACAGTGCCATTACTGCCGGGCTGAACAACCAGGCTCGTCCGCGGTCTATGGAATTCGACGGGGTGACTCTGCCAGTGCTCACCACCGGTGTAAGCATTCCCAAGGACGGCGGCATGGAGCTTTCACGTCTGAAAAAATTCAACTCCGTGGCCGGCGTATTCCGACAGATTTTCAACGCCAAGTCCATGCGTGAGCGTCTTATGCAGTCAGGTTATCCTGATGCGTTCATCCTCTCCAACGCCTACGGAACCTACTACGTGCTTACATCAACCACCTCAAGCCCCGCCGAGGCCCAGGCTGCACTTGACAAACTCCGCAACGACCCCGACATCCGCCTCCGCCAGCCCTTGCCCTACATCCTCCGCCCCGGCCACCTCGCCCGCTGATTCCCATTTCCCCCATAACACTCGACGATATAATATAGTACCGGCGATACAATTAGGAAGGTAAGCCTGGCGCCCGGGCCGCGAGGGATAGTGGCGGGGCGAGGGGCCCGGCG
>VSPV01000057.1 GCA_009775605.1 Paramuribaculum sp. | reverse complement strand
CCGGCGTCCGTTTCTCAAAAGCGAGTGCAAAGGTAGACATTCCCCGCATTCCCTCCAAATATTTCAGAAACTATTTTACACTCAAAGCACGTTAATGTTTGTTAGAAAGATATTCAAATACTTATACCACATTCGGTTACAAGCCACGAGAATTTTCACAGTTTTTCTAATAATTTCTACGCAAATATTTTTTCACGGTAAAAGCAAAAGAGATGAGACAAATTACAGAACCAGCGAAACCAACCGAAACAGCCAATAACGCACCCCACGACCACCACCCAAAAAAGAGCCATACCACCCGGATACGCCAAAAACACATCTATATAAATATAAAATTCCGCCCCCTAAAGAAAAAAATCAGCCCTGAGATTCCCCACCTAAAAAGAAAACCCATATATTAGCAATCCATTTCACAGCAAAACCGGATTCCAATGGCAGAGCATAATATCACCGGCGAATGGGGCGAACAAGTAGCACGAGAGTATCTTGCCGCCCACGGATATGCCATCATGGATTCCAATATCCATGTCGGCCACAAGGAAATAGATATCGTAGCTTTCAAAGGCACCACAATTGCCTTTGTAGAAGTAAAGACAAGACGGCGCACCGACTATGACCCCGCGGACGCAGTGGACGCACGGAAAATTTCCCGCCTCTGCCGCGCCGCCGATTCATTTATCAGAAGCCGCAATATATTACACGAGCCACGCTTTGACGTAATCGCCATCACCGGCACACCCGAGAATTACACCGTGGAGCATTACCCCGACGCATTTCTTCCTCCGCTGTCAAACAGATGATTCAAAGACATAAAACATGGAATTTCACATTATTTTTGAACTTTTCAAACGTTTTTTCGTCTTTAAATTTGGAGAGTAAAAAGTTTTGAACTACATTTGCAATGAATTCAAAATTGAAATCATTACAACTCATGATTACTGTCCCCGAAACATCAAAAATTCTTATCGAAGCTGGCATCAAGCCCTCTTCGCAGAGAATCGCGGTTATGAGGCAGCTAATGAGCGACAAATCCCATCCCACGGTGGCCGACATCTACGACGCCCTTATCCCCGAACATCCCACCATTTCACGCACCACTATCTACAACACGCTGAAACTTTTCGTGGAGACAGGATGCGCGCGATGTCTGAGCATCGACCCGATCAACGCCCGCTTCGACGCCACCGTCCGCCCTCATGCGCATTTCTTCTGTCGCAAATGCCACCGCGTAACCGACATTGAAATGCCTCTTCCCCCGCTTCATATCCAGGGTTACTCATGCGACAGCGCAGCTCTTTTCTTCACGGGCGTCTGTCCGCACTGCAACCCCTGCTGAAGCCAAAAGTCAACTCAGAATCAAACTCAAAACCAAAATAATTTCGTAATTTTTAAAATCCCACTACAATGAAAAAGAAATTTATCTGCACCGTTTGCGGTTATGTACACGAAGGCGAACACGCTCCCGAAAAATGCCCCATCTGCGGTGCTCCCGCCAGCAAATTCAAAGAGCTTGACGAGACCGAGATGCTCAACTTCGTGACCGAGCACGAAATCGGCGTTGCCAAAGGCTGCGACGAAGAGATGATAAAAGACCTCACCGCCCACTTCAACGGTGAATGCGGCGAAGTAGGCATGTATCTGGCAATGTCGCGCCAGGCCGACCGCGAAGGCTATCCCGAAATTGCCGAAGCTTTCAAGCGCTACGCTTTCGAAGAGGCCGAGCACGCTTCGAAATTCGCCGAACTCCTCGGCGAGTGCGTATGGGACACCAAGACCAACCTCGAGAAGCGCATGGCAGCCGAAGCCGGAGCAAACGCCGACAAGATGCGTATCGC
The DNA here is from genome assembly GCA_009775605.1 of Paramuribaculum sp. Classification (GTDB taxonomy): domain Bacteria; phylum Bacteroidota; class Bacteroidia; order Bacteroidales; family Muribaculaceae; genus Paramuribaculum. The sequence continues at coordinate 13,166 of VSPV01000057.1, read as the reverse complement.
CCGCCGCGCAAAGGAACTCAACCTTGATGCCATCCATGACACCGTTCATGAAATGGCCAAGGACGAAGCCCGTCACGGACAGGGATTCCAGGGCCTTTACAACCGTTACTTCAAAAAATAAAACTCCCATCCATGGAACTTAAAGGATCAAAGACCTGGAAAAACCTCGAGACAGCCTTCGCAGGCGAATCGATGGCCCGCAACAAATACACCTATTACGCATCGAAGGCCCGCAAAGACGGCTACGTTCAGATAGCCCGCATTTTCGAGGAAACCGCCGCCAACGAAAAAGAGCACGCCGAACTCTGGTTCAAGCTCCTTCACGACGGTATGCCCGACACTCCCCACAACCTGCTCGATGCAGCCGAAGGCGAGAACTATGAGTGGACCGACATGTATGCCACTTTCGCCAAGGAAGCCCGCGAGGAAGGATTTGAAAGCATCGCCCTGCTCTTCGACCGCGTTGCCAAAATCGAGAAGCACCACGAGGAGCGCTACCGCGCCCTGCTCAACAACGTGGAGACCGGAATAGTGTTCTCGCGCGACGGAGAGACCATCTGGATCTGCACCAACTGCGGACACATCCACATCGGCAAAGACGCCCCCAAAGTATGCCCCACATGCGCTCATCCGCAGGCCTACTTTGAAATCATGGCCAAGAACTATTGATAAGATAGCACGACCAGAGGGCCTTCGGAGCCCGTAAATCCACACCGGCGGCAATAAAAAAGACACACGCAACGTCTTTTATTGCCGCCGGTTTCTTTTTCTTCACAGTCGAACCAGACACCGCGCCCCGGCGTTTCACTCTCAGGGCAATCCTGCCCGAAGCAAAAAATCCAAACAATACGATATGAAAGACGTAAGACAGACCCTCCTCGACCACAGAAGCATACGGCGCTATGAGCGCGAGCCAATCACCGACAGCCAGATGGAATTTATACGCGAGGCCGTCCGCACTACCCCTACCAGCTACAACGGCCAGCAGTATAGCGTGATCGATGTCACCGACCAGCTGCTCAAAGAAAAACTCTACGAGATTTCCGGACAGAAACAGATAAAGACCTGCTCGCATTTCCTGGTGTTCTGCGCCGACTACCACAAAATCGGCCTGATAGCCCGTGAGAAAGGTGTGGATATGCCTCCGTTCTACGACACCGCCGACGGCCTGATAGTCGGAACCGTGGATGCCTCGCTCGCCATGATGAGAGCTCTTGTGGCCGCCGAGGCTATGGGACTCGGAGCATGCTGCATAGGCTATGCGCGCACCGTCAACCCCGCCGCGTTCGCCCAGCTGCTCAAGCTCCCCCAGCACGTCTACGTGGTGTGCGGTCTCGCCATCGGCGTTCCCCGCGAACACCCCGACATCAAGCCCAAAGAACCGGAGGCCGCGCTGTTCCATGCCAATTCTTATTCCTCCGACGCCACGCTGCTCGACAGCCTCAAGGAATACGACGCAGAGGTGACAGCCTACAACGCCAGCCGTTCCGGCACCAAGTCCGACAACGACTGGGCCGCGCACATAATATCATATTATTCCGAAGCCATGGGCTACCGCATGCTCGAAGCACTGCGCCAGCGTGGGTTCGACATAAAACAATAACCATTTTCACAAACTGAAACATGACAACAGGCGACAAAGCCCCCGAGATACTGGGCAAAGACCAGAACGGAAACGAAGTTCGTCTCAGCGACTTCGCCGGAAAGAAACTCGTTCTCTACTTTTATCCTAAAGACAACACCTCCGGCTGCACGGCAGAGGCGTGCTCCCTGCGCGACAATCTTCCGGCGCTCGCCGGAAAAGGATACGCCGTGGTGGGCGTAAGCCCCGACTCCGAAGCCTCACACCAGCGCTTCATCGAGAAACACGGGCTCCCTTTCACCCTCATAGCCGACACAGACCACTCCCTTGCCGAGAAGATGGGCGCATGGGGAGAGAAGAGCATGTATGGCCGCAAGTATATGGGAATACTGCGCACCACATTCATAATAGACCCCGACGGCAACATAGAGCACATTTTCGGGCCCAAACAGATAAAGACCAAGGAACACGGCAACCAGATACTCAATCTGGGATAAAATAAATTTGCTTTTACACCTGACTTATACCTATATTTGTGATAGTTTTGGGAATTTTATTTGACTATCAACGAATTATATTCAACTCGCATGAGAACGGGCAACGGATAAGAAAATGCCAGACTGTTCAGAATCACTATATTCCTCATGCTTTCAAATAACTCTTTATCTTGATGCAAAGATAGCATTTTTTCCGAGAATACCGGAATTTTCCGGGCATAATCTCGTTATAAATCTATGAAATAATCCATATCGGACAGAACAGCCATACCGCAGCCGAGTCCCCCTAACTCACAGGCAAAGGTAATCCGTGTCCTGCTCGTACAATGCAAGGTCAAGCCCTCCGGGTGTCGTGGAAAAATCATCCTCGCCCGGAGGGCTTTCGGTATTTTTCCCGCCAACCTTGCATGTACGGGACACGACCTTTTATAGCCTGTAGTTACGGGAACTCCGGCCCCGAAAAGCCGGACTAACAAAAATCAATTGTCATGTTACAGCAGGCAACAAAAGAAAAGTACAGTATCGAAACACTCAAAGAATGGAATGTTTCATACGACAACGAGCACGGGCTGACGCAGGAAGATGTGGATATGGCCAACAACTATGTTGAGCTCATCGAACGGACACGTTCGGAGATTACACCGCAAATCGGAGACAGGTTGGTCTATGTGACCGAAGACGGGGATTATTACGGAAACGCCCTCATTGAGAATTTACACCATACAAAGGATGGGCATCTTTCCATATGCGAACAGCCGTATGTGCCTTTCGTGTGGGAACAAGACGGGAATATCCGTCTGAGCGTCAGCGGAGGGGCATTCCACGGAGTGAATCCGGAAGATATGAAGTTCCTGCGATGGACGGAAGGCGCGTTCAAGGACTGGGGACATTGCGGCGCGTGTGGCAATGGTGCAGTGACATTCATAGCCAAAGTGCCGTTATGGTTCTATGCCGAACCCAGTCCCAAATATGGGAGCTTCACTACCGAAACTTACCGGAAATTCTACCTCACCAAAGACACAAGCGGCTCCGCAAGAAATCTCTATCAAGGTTTTGATGCAGCTTTCAGTAATGAAAAAGAGTTCCAGCAATTCCTGAAGGACTACGAGGGAACGGTATTCAAAGGCAACTGGGAAAACAACATCGTGGTATGGTGCTTCCGTCGGGAATATATCTTCCTTCCTCTCGCCGAATGGGAAAAGATTGATGCTCCGGCCGAAGAACGGAGGCTCAACTTTTATCCCGAACAGGTGAAGATTGTCAAGGACATGGAAAAACACATCACCTGCTTCTACCGAATCAAATCACAGAACTTCTAACACTTAAAAATCCAACTGATATGCAAACGACAACAGCAACTAAGGCCGGCAACGCTCCCGACCTGCTTTCCGGTATCCTGAGCGTGCAGGTGAAAAACGAGGACAAGATTACGGAGCAAGACCGGATCTATTGTCAGAACCAACAGGACATGCTTTACAAAACACTCGACCGGATAGACCGCTGGTACGCCATCTTCAAAGAGGAAGCGGAACAGTACCGGGAGGAACGCAAGTTCCACTACGAGGAGAACGGCAAGGTATCCATGCGTGATTTCTATTCCTACCATAACGACAGGGACGACTATTCGCACAACGAGTTCAAACCGTTTGACATCCTCAATGATATGGTTGACAAGAACTGTAATGCCAACGCTAATTTCGCCAGCCGTATCATCTCCTATTTCAACAAGACATATAATGTCTCTGTCCCCGTACCGGAAATTGAGAAAAATACCCTTCCGATGGGCTTCCGTCCAATCTATGAAACCTACGTGGATGCTGTCATAGAACATCTTGGCGGCAAAAGTTTCAGGGAAACAGCAGAGGAGGAACTGTTGAACAGGTTCTTGAAAGTAGTCCGTCCATCATGCTGGAGCAAGGTCAAGCCGGAACTGAAGAAAGATAAAATCACATTCCCTGAAATTCTGAGATTTGATGAGTTCTATCTGTCATACAACCGTAACCAGATTCATTACAACTATCGGGGCGACATAGAAACCTTCTGTGAAGGCATCGCGTTCGGTGCCGATGACACCATTCATGGTTCAAGCAATATGATTACCGGCTTCCAGGCTGACAATGTTGATGTTTCCGGCTGGTACGACCTCACGACGATCAACGCCGAGCAAATCCGGTTTTACAAGAACGGACGCATAGATGTCAAGTTCAAGGACAGCACGACTGCCGAAAACTGTTTCAAGCGTCTCCGCCTTGATGAAATCACGCTAAGAGAGAACTGATCATGAAGAAAAAACTCACAGCACCCCGTAAGACGATTCTTGCGGGGTGTTTTCATTTTCAACCGTAAACAACCGACAGAATATGTATGCCATCATTCCCCAACAGATACCGCAAGGTATGCGTGCCGAGGTCAACGAGAAGATACTTTTCGCCATAGACTCCGGCAAGGACCTCATTCCGGCGGAGAGCATCTATAACTGCTACACTGGCATCGGAGGGCTTCACAACCTCAGGCAATCCGATTTCGCCAATTACAACGAGTACGCCGAAGCGAAGAAGGAGTTTGAGATGGGACAGTTCTTCACCCCGCATGAAGTGTGCAGGGATATGGTGGAGATGCTTTCTCCCAACACTTCCGAAATGATACTTGACATGTGTTGCGGTATGGGCAATTTCTTCAATCATCTGCCCAACCAGCACAACACCTACGGCTTCGACATAGACGGGAAAGCCGTCAGCGTGGCGCGATACCTCTATCCGGACGCGCATATCGAAAAATGTGACATCCGGCAGTATTATCCGGAACAACGCTTCGATGTAGTCATCGGCAATCCACCTTTCAACCTGAAGTTCGATTACAAGCTGTCACAGGAATACTACATAGACAAGGCATACGACGTGCTCAACCCGGCAGGAATCCTGATGGCCATAGTACCCGGCTCGTTTATGCAGAGTGAATTTTGGGAGAAAACACGGGTTGCCAGTATCAATAACAACTTTTCTTTTGTCGGACAGACAAAACTGTCTCCGTCAGCCTTTGCCTCCGTCGGAGTCCGCGATTTCAATACGAAAATCATGGTATTCCTGCGCAAATCGGTTCATATCGAGATGCAGGCTTACAACGCGGAGGAATTCATAACGGCGGAAGAATTGAAGAACCGTATCAGCGAAGCAAGGACGATGAAACACAGGCTGCGTTTCGACCTGATGCGCGAGACAAACAGGATAGACAAGGAAGAGCTTGAAGTGTTCGAGTATAGGCTCGCCAAGTACATGTACGAACTGAAGGCACACGCCAAGTTGAACAAACATATCGGCAAGGCGGAAGCACTGGTCACGAAGTTCCGCAACCAGAAACCGCCGGAGAACGCCACACGGGAACAAGTCGCGCAATGGGAAAAGAACAAGCTTACCCCGAAGAAAGTGCTTGCCGTCATCCGTAGGTACATCACCTCGCAGAATGTCGTGCCACGCAAGGAAGTGGCATTGGTAAAGACCTCCTACGGGTTCAAACTGAAACAGTACGCCCCACGACTGTTAGACAAGGTTTCGCACAAGGCGGCAGGCATCAACGACCTCGTGTTGGGGCGCACCGAACTGCCCATGCCGGAAATCCTGACAGAAAAGAACATGCGTGAAATCCATGTGGCAGAGAAGCTGATCCGTAGGAAACGCAGGCAATATGAAATCCAGAACCGGCAGTTTCCCGACATGAAGCCGGACACCCAACTGGCGGAATACCTTGACAGGGTGACATTCATCAACAAGGACGGTGACGTATGCGAGTTCACCGCACTCCAGAAGCACGACCTGAACCTCGTTTTGCAGAAACGCTACGCGCTGCTTAACTGGCAGCAGGGATCGGGCAAGACAGCGGCGGTCTATCACCGTGCCAAATACCTGCTCAAATTCCGCAAGGTACGGAACGTCATCATACAGGCCCCCGCCATTGCCACCAACATGACATGGATACCATTTCTCTCCATAAACAGGGAAAGGTTCAGGATTATACGGAACAATGCCGACCTTGAAACCGTACCGGAAGGCGTGTTCATTGTGCTCTCCACCTCCATGCTCGGCAAACTGAAACGGGGGCTGACGAAATTTGTCAAACGCTCCTCAAGAAAACTATGCCTCGTTTTTGACGAATCGGACGAGATAACCAACCCTTCGTCACAGCGCACAAGGCATATCCTCGGACTCTTCCGCAGGTTCAAGTACAAAATACTCGATACCGGAACGACCACCCGAAACAACATCGCAGAACTGTACAGCCAGTTCGAGCTGCTGTACAACAACTCCGTAAATATGATCTGCTGGAGCAGCCGGGTGTACCACGAGAACAGGGACAAGGAGATAGAGGAAGAAAACAACCCGCATTACGGTGAGCCGTTCCCTGCTTTCAGGGGGCATGTACTTTTCCGCGCCTGCCACTGTCCGGGAAAATCCACCGTGTTCGGAATAGAGAAACAGAACCAGGATGTCTATAACAAAGAGGAACTTGCAGAGCTTATCGGGAAGACCGTCATCACCCGCAAGTTCAGGGACTTTGCCGGCGAGAAGTACAAGATACGGACACACACCGTCAGCCCTGCCGATGGCGAACGCGAGGTTTACCGTGTCATCATCGAGGAGTTCTGCCGTATCTGCGAGTTGTATTACAACAGCACGGGTGACACGAAGAAGGATGCCGGACTACGTCTTATGCGGCAGATCAAGCTACTCATCAAGGCCTGTTCCGTCCCCCACCTGATAGAGGGCTATTCCGGTGACGGGATTCCGAAAAAAACAAGGTACATCGAGAGACTGATACGGAAGATTCCCGGCAAAGTGGCCGTCGGCTGCACGTCCATAGCCGCATTCGACCTCTACGGGAACCGTCTCCGCGAATGTTTTCCCGACAGGCCGGTATTCGTGGTCAAGGGAGACGTGGCTTTCAAGAAACGGCAAAGCATCGTGACGGAGTTCGACTCCACCGTAAACGGCATACTGGTCTGCACGCAGCAGAGCCTGAGCAGCTCGGTGAACATCCCCACCTGCAACGACGTGATACTTGAATCGCTCCAATGGAACATCCCGAAGATGGAACAGTTCTATTTCCGCTTCATACGTCTTGACTCTAAAGAGCTGAAGGACGTGCATTATGTCACCTACAAGGATTCTGTGGAGCAGAACCTGATGGCCCTGGTATTGACCAAAGAACGGCTGAACGAGTTCATCAAGACCGGAGAAGTGAAGGAGCAGTCCGAGATTTTCGAGGAGTTCGACGTCACCATGTCCGTCATCGAGAGCCTGCTGGTCAGGGAACGCGACAGCGAGGGAAAGATACACATCAGCTGGGGAAGCCAGCGAATAATGAGTTGAAACAATGGAGAAACTTATGAGAACCGCAGATTACATTCCACAGGCAAAGGTAGCCCGCACCCTTTTCCGGCAGAGCAAGGTCAGGCCGCAGGCGGTTTTCGGGCAAATCATCCTCGCCGGAGGCTCCGGTATTTCCCCGAAAAACCCTGCACTGCCGGGGCGCGGACCTTTATACGCCTGTGGAATGAAATCCCCGGTTCCGCATCATAAACCGTAATGAAAAATATCATGGACTTGAATCAGGCAGAAGTGGCAGTGACCACGCAGCATCTCATAGACACGAGGCAGGAAAAAGACAGCCTGCTGCAAATGGCCGACTTCGGCGACATGGGGGAATTCCTGTGTACCTGCTCCGAGCTGTTTCCGGAAGAGGAAACCCCGGAATACAGGTACACGAGATGGGAGGACATTCCGGACTCGCTCATCAACAGGGAATGGCTGTGTCCCAACTTTTTTGAAATAAGGGAAGCGATGGAACAACTGGAGGAACCCGACAAGGATTGCTTCTTCGACTGGTGTGACCGTTACGGGCACGACATCGGCACGGAAGACCCTCACCTGCTGGTGGCGCATTATATCGAACTTTTCGGGAACGCGACCTATATAAATGACGAACCTTGCCCGGACAGCGGGGATGATAGTTTGCTGTACTACCCGGGCATATCGGGCAACTATTTCGAGCCGGGCATTCCCCGCTTCGAGATATTCGATGACAATTACGACTAAAAAAAACACGCTTATGAATATCAATTTTCTCGGGCCGGTCCTGCCGACAGACCGATTCGTACAGATGGCCTTCGTGGAAATCCTGAACATCATCCTGACAGCGAACAACATCATGGACGTGAACAGGATGCTCGTCGGACTGAATGCCAATCCCGCTTTCGGTTCCCTGTCAGGACATTTCCGGTGGTCCTACTCGGACAACCATTTCACGTTGTGGCAACGGATGGAGTACAACTCGCCGCTCTGTTTCAAACAGCGCATATTCAGCATCCATTTCGGAACGCTGGCAAGCCGTGACAGGGAAAGGGATAATACGATAATGAACTAAAACATATCAATATGAGTCACCAGATAATAACAAGAATGGCATACAATGCTAAAACCAAGCAGATAGAAACTTGGCAGCATTCCAACAACGTGTGGCCAAGAACCGATTATTACTATGCTTTGGATGTCAGGACGGACGAACAAATGTTCGGATTCATAACATTGGTGGCAGAAGGTGCATGGCAAGGACGCAAATGGGAAAAAGCGTTCAAGACCCTTTTCTGCGAATATCCCGAACTGGTTATGGATTCATACAAACATGAACTTAACAAATCCTATGAGGAGAATTGTGCCATCCGTCGGAAATATAAAGAACTTGCCCGAAGCAAACGCGATGAAATAGTTGCGCGATTCAAGCAACTGGCCGGAATTGTCTGACTCTAAAAGTGAAAGCATATGGAAATAATGAAGATTTCAAACCGCCAGATTGCGATGATGGCTTTCGACAGGCTCCGCAAGGAAGACAAGAAAGATTCCGCGTTGAAACTTGCCCGGTGCCTGCTATATGGCGCAAGCATATCACTTGGCATAGGTGATATTGACTGGGACATAGACTTGGCGATACAGCAGTGCGGAGGAGAGCCGAGGATTGGATACCGGTACACGGCGCATTTCCACTTCAACCGGAATACGGAAATGGAAAAGGACAAGTATGACGGGATAGTAAAGGAACTGTATGGGTAATGAAACGAACACGGAGGCGGCCGGAAGGTCGCTTCTGTCATTTATAACGGTATGTACGGGAAAACAAACCCTGCCGTACACAGGTAACAGAAATGGATGAACAGAAAACATTGACATTGGATTTCATCAAATCCCTGATGGAACCGTCCTATACACTGATTTGGACGGATTATGATGACAATCTTGACAACCATCGGTGGCTGGTTCAAAAATGTCTTGACAGCAAAAGCCCCGAACATTTGTGGGAAAAGGCGGACGAGTGGTACAGCGATGCCGAATGGGAGGCTGTCCGTGAGATAATCGCCAAATTGAAAGAGGAATGTACAGTTTTCAATGATTTCGGTGAAGAGGATGTGGATACCTTCTTCGATGAGCACGAGGATGAAATCCGGGACGAGGTTTACAGCCGCAACGACTCGGATGTGATAAAGGACCTGATAAGGCACACGGACAACATTCCCATCCGAGTGGAGATGCTCTCCAACTACGACTGCATCAACTCCAACTGGTTTGAATCACAGGGCGGTTACAGGTACGAGGAATCCTACTTCGGGGACATGGTAGACTGCCTGAACCTCAATCCGGCGAGAGTGAAGAGACTCCTGACGGAACACGGCTACAAGACATACGGACGTTTCCCGAACCGCAGAAGCCGGAACGGCAAGGAGCAGGTTTCATACGAGCAGTTCTACGAGGAGTTGATAAATTCCTGTTGCGGCGCGAACCTGCTGGTCTATATCGGACGTGTGAACTTGAACGAACTGTACAATGCAGAGTTCTCGCTGAGTGAAGTTATCATCCCGAAGGGCAACTGTTGCGGGCTGTTCAGTTCTACATTCGGCGGCGGAAGCCTGCTTGAAATGGAACTTAAACAGGATATACGCCTGAAGTTGGAAGTCAAGGGCTGTAACGGCTTCCGTTTCCGACTGGATGACGAAAAATCCAAGTATGACTATTCAGTCCAACATGTATATGGGGTGGATAATTCCTTTTTCGGGGATGCGGTACGCATTGTATCCTGACAAGAATCAAATCGTTAACAATCAAACAATAGAAGATTATGACAAAGTACAATGTACAAGTAAGGTACATCTTCGAGGGTACCTACACAGTGGCGGCGGAGGACCGCGAAGAAGCGGAAAGAATGGTATCGGAAGACTGCGGGCTGGTATTGGGCGGCAACATCCACACGACACGCGATGACGATGAGGTGACGGACTGGGACTTCGACTGCCATCCGGACTTGCAGATCCTCTCCGTAAGGCAGAAAGGCGGGAAATCCCCCAAGCTGGTGTTTGAAGACAGGATCGAGAAGTTGCGGGAGGACATCATCGGGGCGATACGGCAGTTGCTCCATGACCATGCCATGAACGCGATACGGTTTCCCGAAGAGGAGGATTATGATCCGGTCTGGGTGGTATGGTTCAACAAGAACGGAGATCCATACGAGTGCAAGGAGACAGGACTCCGGGTCACAGACAACAGCCTGACCGTCATTGCCGAAGAGAAGGAAAGCGGAGATGAGGTGGAGTGTTACAGCCCGTTTGAACTCGGCGCAAAGAACATAGACTGGCTTCACGAGATGTATGATGCCGTATGGCACCAGTTGGAAGAAACAAAGGATGTTGAACCACAAACGGAAAAATCATGAACTATCCAGCAGAAAACGCGGTCTCCAGTTTCTTTTACTATATGTGGAATGCCTGGAGCAAGGAGGAATGCGAAATCGTATTCGGCGGAATGAGCAAACATTTCTGGGAAAAATGGAACTCTCTTGCCAACGATTCTATCTTCGGTGCGGCGGAACGATTCTATGCCGCCCTGTCGGAAAACAATCGCAAGTTATTGGTGGAGCGTGCCGTCTCCATTTATGACGGCCAACGCTTCAGGAACAAAAGTATAAACATTGAAAATCAAATATTATGCAGACAAACATCATTAATCTGATTTGCAGTTCATGCAACTGTGGCCAGGCAGAAGCACAGGAGCATCTGGACTCCGAAATCCGGGACCTGCGTGAGTTGCAGGAACTGGACGATCTAAGGGAAGATGATATTGATATGGCGTGTAGCAACCTCGGTCTTGACTTTGACTACAGGGAATATTTTATCAACCGCCTCGCAGGGGCATAAAAACTTACAGCTATGACTTATTTTCAGAACATACACTCTTTGGCGGACTTGAAAAAGGAGTACCGCCGTCTGGCATTGCAGCACCATCCCGACAAGGGTGGTGATACTGCAATCATGCAACAGGTGAACACCGAGTTTGAAAGGCTTTTTGAGGTCTGGAAGGACAGACCGGATGTTTCCGCGACTTCGACCGGGTATGAACACGACTATTCGGGAGCCACGGCAAAGGAATACACCGAGTACGTGTATAACGAATACCGTTGGAAAGGCCGCAATTACAAGGGGCAGCACGCCCCTGAAATCGTGGAACTGGTACGGTCATGGCTCAAGGAGACCTATCCGAGATACAAATTCTCGGTCAAACGTGAGAACTACCATTCCATCTACATCCGGCTGATGAAAGCGGATTTCGAGGCTTTTACCAAAGAATCCGGGAAGGTTCATGATGATATCAACCATTACAATATCTCATCCGACAAGTCCTTGACTGATCGTGCGAAAGAGGTGATGCTGAATGTCTGCGATTTCGTGATGTCGTACAACTTCGATGACAGCGACCCGATGACGGACTATTTCCACACCAATTTTTACCTGACTCTCGGAATAGGCAGCTACAAACAACCGTATAAAGTGGAGTTGCCAAAACTTGCCTGCAAGGAGAAGGACAGACCTGAAGAGTTCAAGCATCCGGAAGGGGCTGCGCACAAGGCTATCAGACAGGCATTGGGCAAAGCCCGTTTTGACTTTATCGAACACAGGAGGCATTCCGGTGAAATGATACTCGGTGAAGACCATTACGGCTCACATGGCGAGCATTACTTTTGGCCGAAGGATTATTCAAGTGCGAAACTGGCGCAGAAACGGATGGACAAATTGGAGAAAGCCGGCATCCAATGCAAGCTTACAGGGTATAACGGCGGTTATATCCGTTTTCTCGGCTATACTCCCGAAACGGAAGCGTTGCTGGAGCAGGAACGGCAGGAAGTCATCGTTGCACACAAGATGTGGCAGGCAAGACAATCTGCAATTAAACAAAACTGATTATGGCACAGAAAAGGATGGATGACTGGATAGAGTATGCCAGGGAACACGCGAAAGCGGAACGAGAACTTAAAATCGAAAAATGGGTGTATATTTCCATCGAGTACCGCACTCAGGCACGCGACCGTATTGTGCTGCACACATATGACCTTCTACGTGAATTGTATGAACGTCGCAGTTGGATTGTCCGCTGGCGTGTGTCGCGGTTACAATGCCTGCATCCCAAGGAGGACATCCATCCTTACTTTTCCTATTATGACAAACGAACCGGCTTGAGCACCGGATTTGATTCCGCCCTGTCTAAGTTGTCCGCAGCCAAAGCGCAGATAACCATTACAGAACGGAAATAGAAGGAATACATTGAATACCAACGTGCAAACAATATTTCCTTTAGCAAGACTGAAAAGGAGATACTTGCAAACATTTACAATATATAATGAAAATATCCTGACTTAAAAATAGAATATGTCAACAAATACCATATCCGATAGTTTATTATTTATCGGGATATGTCATTACTAATTCTGGGGCATCAAAAGAAGAGTATCCAATCCAATGATTAGCTTGTATATCTTTTTCATATTGAGACATTTCATTTCGAGGTTTATAATTTAATAAAATCTCTTTCGCTCGTATATCATCTATAATTGTAATATTTGACGGCCGTTTCAATGTTTTTCTAAAACGTAAAACAAAGTCTTTAAGAGAATGTTTGTCTTTATTTTCAGAACCATATAAAATCATACCCGTTGGTTGAATTAAAAGGTGGATTCAAGTTATAAATGCAACACCTATGTTTTCGTTTAATTTTTGA
>VSPV01000056.1 GCA_009775605.1 Paramuribaculum sp. | reverse complement strand
TCAAACACAATGGTAAATACATTACACTGACAAACTACCGAAGAGCCATATGACTGCCCTTAAGTAAACAGCATTGGCGTGCATCCCTACAATTTGTACGGTAATTTATTTTTGCAACACCTTCAAACTTCGCTCTGCCCTTGAACGCGAGGTGAGCCGCGGAGCGGCGACTTCTTTACAACCCGCTGTGTCAGCTGCGGGACCAGGAGCCACTTTCCCCCCCTCTCTGCGGCGAGCCCCGGAGGGCGCGATGCCGCAGCATGCGACAGCATGGGCCAAAGCCAATCTGTTAAACTACGTTAAAATGAAGACGCCTCATGCAGTCTTTTGCCCTTTTCTTTATCATCATGATAAAAAGCAGACATTAATTATAAAATCTATATAGAAAGTAATCACATATCATACTATTGCGAAATACACGAAAAAAGGTCAGCGGATGCGCGATTTGGCATCCACTGACCTTTATTTTTATCGTCAGGACTACTTGCTATTGATTTGGCCCTACAAGAAGTTCCCCTCTCAGTATTTCACTTTAATGACTGCCATGCCGTAGGGATGCATGGAAATGGTATCGGTTACGGGCTGCGTCACGGTCTCTTCTGTCTCACAAAGGCCAACCGATGCCGGGCGGCGCGAGGGGAAAGAGAGGCGTACCGTCTCCGGCTCAGCCGAAAGTGAACGCAGACGCACCACAAACTCATTGTCTCTTTCGGTAGGCATGACCATGGTCACGTAAACGTTTTCATTGTCGAGAGCCACCAGTTGCCCTGCTTCCTTATGGCTGTCAGACATGACGTGAAGCAACGGCTGCGACTGCTCCAGACCGAAACGGTTGATCTGTGCAAGCGTCAGGCCCGAGTGAGGCATCAGGCGGTAACGGAACTCCACCGGGCCGTCCTGTGTAAGAGGGAAGTTGGTGTGCCAGTGGTTGTTCATCGCCCAGGAGTAGATGGTTGCAGAGGGGTCAAGGTGTTCGGTCCAAGGGCCTTGTCCTCCCCAGCCGAGAGAGATATTGGCCGAACGGGTTCCATGTTCGATAAGCGGAGCATCGAGACTGCACAAGGCCACGCCGCGCGCGTCGTTAGCCACATTGACCCATCGCTGCACGGCAAGCCAGTTGCGGTTGGCCTGCGGCCACTGGTCTTTCTCCACCTCCATCACACCCCATGGAATATCTATGGTTGTGTGCGGATTCTCCACATTGAAACCGAACCCGAAGTGGATACCGTCTTTTTCCGTAAGAGGAAGTTTGTCTACCGTGTTGGATATCTCTACCCAGGGCTGACCGGCTACCAGACGTATGCATCGTGTCACCCCGCGGCATCCCTTCAGGGCAGAGGTCACGGCTATCTCGTTTACCAGAGGGCCGCGTTCGGTGAAAGCCACCGATATTACCGAATCGGCAACGGGGCTGTCGATATTGGCGGGCAGCCACGAACAGCTGTTGGCACCTCCGTCAACTTTCGAATCAATATAATTGTAGGAATCGCCATTGCGGTCAAGCGTCACGATATTTCCTGATTTAGGATCGACCTTCACACGGACCACACCGTTGTCGAGAGTAAAGCCGTCGGCGCGGCCGGGAGTCGCCGGTGCCACCGATTCACCCTCACCCACACGGTAATGGCGCGAACCCAACGCGGGGACATCCGATGCGAGGAACACCAGCGTTCCGTCCGACAGTCGCTGCGAAGGCACCGCGCGGCCGGAATCGTCAACCACACGGTCGCCAAGAGCGCTTTCCTTCGCGTCCAGCGTCACAAGACCGTTGGTATTCCACGAGTGGGTGTTATAGACCGTCACACCCCCCTTGGAAGGGCCTTCTTTGGGGCCGAGTCCGCCGTCGGATTTATCGGCGCCATGTCCCAGAGCCTCGTCGAGCATTGCCGTGGACTCCCGGTGTGCTTCCTCGAAATATGCTTTTTTCGATTCCCACAGGGCCTCATGGAAATAAGGTTCCCAGGGATTCTCAAAGTCCCATGTGTGCTCCGATCCCATCAGGATATTGCGCCAGCTCTCGTCCATCTCTGCGCGGGGAGCGGCGGCGCCTGCTCTGAGCATCGACCACAGGGTCTCGGCCTGAATCATCTGCTCCTTGTTGCTGCGGTTCATCGATGTGTATTTCGCGGCGCTCCCGAGGCCGTCGGTCCAGTATTCGGTATAATCGCCGCGCACCACGGGCAGACTGTCGCCGTAACGCCGCTCAAACTCGCTCATGAACTCGTGGCCTCCGCTTATCACGATTTTCGGGAAGGCATAACGGTCGCTCCATGCTTTCACGGCGTGAGGCACATCGGCGTCCAACGGACAGTTGTCCCACAGTGTCCATGACAGCACGCATATATCGTAGGGGAAGTTTTTATCCTCAAGCTCCTGCAGCGTGGAGGTAAAATCAACGTTGGCCTCACCGGTGGCGATTCGGGCCGGAACCTTACGGGCATCGCGCTGGCCGAACCACGGACGGCCCGTGGTCATGCCCTTGTCCATGCTGCCGCTGTTGGCATACTTGCCCGGCTGCAGGAAAAGCACTTTGGATTTTCCGTCGGGGCCAACCCACCAGAAAGGCTTCCCGTCAATATCGTAGTTGTGGGCAAGACCGGCGCGGTCAGAGTTAGGCCACGAAACCACATACTTCACACCCTCCTGCGCCATGACCGGAAGCAGGCCCCATGAAATTCCGGGGATATCAAACTGCTGGAACACGTCGATTGGCACTCCGGCTTTGCGCTGAAGATCGCGTGAATAACGGAACACATGAAACATCTCCTCGTCGGCACAGATGCTGGTATTGAGGTTGACGTATGCGGCATCGGCGGCTATGGCGCCGCTTTTCAGCGATTCAATCACCTCTGCCTCCCGCTCCGGATGGGAATGCAGCAGACGCTCCACCGGCCACGTCACCTCAGGATTCCACACATAGCGGCTCCCGTGGGGATAGTGAGCCGTCTCGCGGCCCAGGGCCATGCCTTCAACCACGTTTGACGTATGCAGTTTCTCCACATTCTTGTGGGTGTTGGTATAGCCTATGTCCACATGGGCGTGGTTAAAGAGATAGACCGTCCAGTGACGCATCGGGGTTACAGGAATCTTCATCGAACTGCTCTCACCGTTGCACTTCACCTTCACCGTAGCGGTTGACTTGCGATCGGTAGGCACCGACGCCGGAAGCATCACCTCGAAAGTGGCGACCGTATCTCTGGCACCCACCTTGTGGCGGAAATGCTGGGCATCCTTTTTGTAGGAAGTCTTCACTTCGATATCGGCGCCTCGCCCTCCGTTTTTCACGGTCAGTTCTACTATTCGCCCGGGCTTTCCATCAGGCAGATACCCGAAAAGTGGCTTCACATTATATTCCGGTTTCAGAGGAGAAGCCATTAAAACCGATACCTGCGCCAATGCGCCTAAAATAAAAAATAACGCTTTACACTTCATCTTTACATGGAATTGGATTTGATTGGCAATTTACCTTTACAAATATATGTTTCATTTCCCGTCAAAAACCTGCATAATTCTACTTTTTGTCAGCACTATACTATTATTCAGTTACCTAATCGGCAGCATTGGCCACAAAGACAGTCAGTATGGCCTTTCTCCTTCCGGAGAATTTGCTAAATTTGCAATTATTCAATCATTATATCCCGAAAATCTTATCCATTCTCCTGTTTATTGCCAGATGAAAACCTCGATATTACTCTCCGGACTCGCTTTGCCGCTGTGCATGCCCCACGACGCCCAGGCCCGCAAACAGCCCCATATCATACTGATCATTACCGACCAGCAGCGAGGCGACGCGCTGGGTTGCGCCGGAAAATACGCCATAAAGACGCCGAATCTCGACTCGCTCGCATCCGACGGCTTCTTCTTCAACAACGCCTACTCATCGGCACCGAGCAGCACCCCCGCACGTTCGGGATTGCTCACGGGGATGTCGCCCTGGCACCACGGCCTTCTGGGCTACTCCAGCCGCATAGGCGAGCACTACCTCTACGAGATGCCCCAGATGCTCCGCGACAACGGCTATCTTGCTCTCGGCACAGGGAAGATGCACTGGACACCCCAGAACGCCCTCCACGGCTTCCACGCCACGCTGGTGGATGAGAGCGGACGCGTGGAATCGCCAAACTTCGTGAGCGACTACCGCAAATGGTTCCAGACCATGGCCCCGGGAGTGAACCCCGACTCCACCGGAATAGACTGGAACGGCCACGCAGCGGCTGCCTACAAGCTCCCCGAACAGCTTCACCCAACGGCATGGACCGGAACAACCGCCGTGCGCAGCATCGAGCATTTCGACACCGCTTCCGTCCGTCCGCTGTTCCTCAAAATATCGTTTGCACGCCCCCACAGCCCCTACGATCCCCCGCAGCGCATCCTCTCGATGTACGACGGCGTGGAAATTCCTCCGGCCGCCCACGGCGAGTGGAGCAAGGATGTAGGCAGCAAGGTGACCGATCCCGCCCAGAACCCCACAGCCCCCTATGCGCAGTTCAGCGACGAATATGTGGAGAATACCCGCCGCCATTACTATGCCTCGGTAACGTTCATCGACGAACAGGTAGGCGACATTATCAAGGCCCTTAAGGAAAAAGGGATGTATGACGACGCACTGATTGTGTTCACCTCCGACCACGGCGACATGATGGGCGATCACAATTCCTGGCGCAAGACCTATCCTTACGAAGGCTCGGCAGCCATCCCGATGATTGTGAAAGTGCCTGAAAGCACGGGCGCCGTGCATGCCAAAGGCTCCGTGATGGAGCAGCCCGTGGAACTGCGCGACATACTTCCCACATTCCTCGACGCCGCCGGAGCTGAAGTTCCGGCCAACATGGACGGCCGCTCTATGCTTGCGCTCATCACTCAGAAGAATCCTCAGTGGCGCCGCTGGATTGACCTGGAGCACGCCACATGCTATTCCGACAACAATTACTGGTGTGGCCTCACCGACGGCAGAATGAAGTATATCTGGTTCCTCCGCAACGGCCAGGAACAGCTGTTTGACCTTACTGCCGATCCGGAGGAAACCACCAATCTGATCGGCAATAAAAAATACGCCGCCAAAGCTTCCGAGATGCGCCGCGCCCTTGCCGACCACCTGAGCGAGCGCGGCGATGAGTGGGTGCGCGACGACAAACTCCAGACCCGCTCCACCACCCTCCTCTACAGCCCCAACTTCCCCAAGAACTAACAAGGGCATAGACCATCTTTTCCGGCCGCTGTCGCACGCCGGTTGTACAGAAATCGCGCATCCTGCGTTTTACGCCTAATAAATAATACTGTGATTACGCAAAGTTGTAGGGATGCACGCTCGTGCATCCGCTGACACCCGACGCGCTGCCGGCGGCTGCTCCATGGAGCAGCCCTACCTTTTAGACTGTCTTGCAGGCGAAACGGATTCGTTGGATTACACCCGTGGGTCACTCCCCTTCCTGGGGTTGCGCCTTGGTGATGGTTATGAGCTCGAGGCGGGTGGCGGTGCGGCGCTTGATTGTGAAGAGATAGTCGTCGATGGTAAGTTCGGCGCCCTGCGGAGGGATGTTGCCGGTGGAATAAAGTATATAACCGGCGAGTGTCTGATAATCGTCATCCTCAGGAATGTCGAGGTGGAAATTCTCGCGCAGATACTCAATTTCCACGCGTCCCGAGCACTCATATACGCCCGGCTCCGTCTCGCGCACCATCACGGTGCCTTTGTCATGCTCGTCCTGTATATCGCCGAATATCTCTTCCACGAGGTCTTCGAGCGTCACCAGTCCGGCGGTGCCACCGAACTCGTCAACCACAATGGCCATGGAGCGTTTCTCGGCAAGCAGACGCCGCATCATCTTGTTGGCCAGCAGCGACTCAGGCGCAAACACCACAGGCTTAATATGGTCTTTCCAGTCGGTCTCGGGGTTGAACAGCTCGCTCACGTGGATATAACCCAGAACGTCGTCTATATCATCGCGATACACCACGATTTTGCTGCGGCCCGAGGAAGTGAAGAGCGCGGAGAGCTCGTCGCGCGTGACGGTGGATACATTCACAGCCACAATTTCATTGCGGGGCTGCATGCAGTCGCGCAGATGCGTTGTGGAGAAATCAAGGGCGTTATGGAATATCTTCACTTCTGTTTCCACCGGCGTTTTCTCGGGATTTACCTCATCTATGGTCTTCTCCAGATACTGGTTGAGGTCGCCCACCGTGAGCATGCGCACCCGCGAACTGTCTGCCTTCACTCCGAAAAGCCGCATAAGCGCCGTTGAAAGCCATGAGCTGAATATCGACACCGGATAGAGAATCACATAGAAAATGGCCACCGGAATCGCGAAAATCTTCAGCGACGTATAGGGATTGATGCGGAAAATCGACTTTGGGAAAAACTCGCCCACAAGCAGAATAACGGCCGTGGAAATGAGGGTGGAGAGAATGAGCACCACGGCCTGGTTGGTACACCAGCTTTCAATCCAGGGGTCGAGGAGCGCGGCCGCACCCATTCCGTAGATTACCAGCATCACATTGTTGCCTACGAGAATGGTGGAGATGAACAGATTGGGGTCGGCATAGAACCGGCCGACGGTCTTGGCAAGAAAACCGCCCGATTTCACGTCGAGTTCCATTCTCACGCGGTCGGAAGTGATGAACGCTATTTCCGTGCCTGAAAAAAGCCCTGAGAATATCAGGGAGACCACGGCGAGGATTATCCAGGTAGTGAGTGTCATTTCTTGGAATTTTGATTGGAGAGTTCAAGCTTTTTCGGACCGCCGGACTCATCGAGTTTCAAGGGTTTCAGCGGGCGGCGTGCCTTTACGGCCGGTGTCTTCTCGGGCTTACGGACAGCAGGAACCGGTTCAGCCACGGCCGAAGCACTGTCAGCAGCGGCGGCGGTGCGGCGCGTGCGCTGACGGCCCGAAAGACGGTCGGGAGCCTGGCGGTCGGCCGCCGTAGGTTCGGCCACGGATGGCTGCGGTGCCTCGTCTCCTTCGCCGTCATATTCCTCCGCGCGCTCCGTAAACTGGTCGGCGGGGAAAATGCCGCTCACGTTCAGCACGCGGTATTCCGTCATACGGTCGTTGCTCTCGAAGCCATATCCCTCGATTATGCGGTCGGCGCGCTCTATGTGAATGAATGAATCGCTGTACACTTTCTCGTGGCGCTGGTCCCAGAAGAGCTGGTTGGTGAGGAATTTCTCTCCGGCGGTGTTCTTTATGTCCACATAACCGTCGAGGCGCCACAGCTGCTTGTTTTTGAGAAACAGGGCGGAGTCACAGTCCACTGTGGCCTCACGGCGCATCATATTGTCGTATTTCTCCAGATGGAGGCCGTCGGGGAACTTCCAGTTGGGTTCCCGGGCCTCGTCAAACACCAGCCACAGCGGCGAATCTATGCGGTAGCGCACAAGCCCCGAATCGGAAATCAGCGTGGAGACATCGGTGGTGGTCATGGTGGCGAAGGTCTCGGGGTCGTATTTCAGGTCCACGAAATCCTTCTTGTCCTCGCGGCAGGCACACAGCATCAGCACGGCCGTAAGCGCTACAGCCGGCAGCGAGGTCATGCCCGGCAAGTGACGCTTCAGCATTATCGCAGTTTATTCTGGAAGAACCAGAGTTCGTTGAAGTTGATGCCCAGGCGCACGCAGAAGTAATTCTCCTTAACCATGGGATTGGGATGAGCCTGGCGGTGACGGTATTCAAAACCGAGGTTGATAATGGTCTTGTCGGACACGGTGGGGAAGCCGAAGCCGCATGACACGCCGTAGTCGCGCACATTGTTGTCGCCCACCATCACATAGTCGCGGTTGAAGAAAGCTCCCGCGCGATATGTCATGCGACGGAAATAGCCGCCGCGCACCCCCGGGGTATAAGAAGCTCCCAGACCCACCTGATAGCGGTTGGCGAAGCGTGTGGTCTCCACATTCCAGTCGGTGGGCCAGCTCACGTTCTTGGCATTCGCCCAGGGCTGATAGGTGAAGTCGGCCTCCACCATCAGCTTGTTCCGCCAGGTCCAGTTAAGGCCCGCGCCGTAGGTGGCGGGAAGGTCGGCGTTGTGGCGCAGGCTCTTTTCGCCGAGAGTATCGGGTTTCACGTCGGCATCGATGGCATATTTCACCACGTATGCATTACCCAGAAGGGTCTTGCCGGGAGAGTATGTGAGGCCAATGCCCAGACGGTTGTCGGGATTTACATTGACATGATATTGCACACCCAGCTGCACGCGCCAGTCGCGCACGCGGGTCACCTGCTCGAACAGCGAGGTATGGCCGGTGGAAGGCACCGTAGGCGTAACGTACACGTCGTTGATATTGGTGCCGAATAGATATGAGAAGTTGGCTCCCACAGAGAAGCCTTTGAACAGACGTCCTGCCACGCCTACATAAAGCTGGTTGAGACCTCCCATGCCCTGACGTGAGTTGACACCGTTGGCAATCTCGGAGCCGAACGAGTAGCCTACCGAGGAGAACGGCAGCAGGCCTATGCTGGCTCCCATGTATTTTCCGATAGGGAACTGCATGGTGAGGTAGTCCAGACCGCCGCCGAAACGACGGTCCTTGGCAGGATTGATGTCGCCCACGGCACCCTCGCTCGACTTGATGGTGGTAAAGTCCACACCCATGTCGAAGAGGAACGTCAGGGTATCTATCGCCGCATACGAAGCGGGGTTCATCACGTTGATCTGGCGTCCGGAGCTCATGGCATAGCCCACGCCTCCCATCTGCTTCTGGGCGGCGGTGGCGTTGTTGTCAAGTATGCCGTAGCCGAACTTGGAGTAAGGCGACACATTTCCCTGGGCGTCTGTCCGGGCCGGAGCGGCCACACAGGCGGCAAGCACTGCGGCCGCGGCTATCAGTCTATTTATCTTCATTATTTTCATTTTCATTAAAGAGTATGATGCGGTTAAGGCCGATGCTCACAAGATTGCTCTCGACAGTAACCTCGAAATTACAGAGTTTGCTGAGCTCGCGCGCCCAGCCGCCGGTCATCACCACGCGTGTTTGGGCGGGAAGCCGCTGCAGATAGTAGGTAATGGCGCCGACCACGCCCCACACAGCTCCGTTGACCATCGCCGAGGCGGTGTCGTGGCCCAGGAATTCCTCGGGGTTAAGCTCGCGCGGAGCTTTCACGCGCGGGAGCCTTGCGGTGAAGCGGTGAAGGGCCTCCAGACGCATGTTGATTCCCGGGGCTATGTTGCCGCCCATGAAATGGCCGTCGGCGCTCACGGCATCGTAAGTCACCGCAGTCCCGGCATCGACCACGAGCAGCGACGTGGACGGATAGAGAGCCATCGCGCCCACTGCGGCCGCTATACGGTCAACGCCTAAGGTGCCGGGGGTACCGTAGTCAATCACCAGCGGCAGTCGCATGTCGGAACGCAGCCTCACAACCTTGCGGGCCATGGCCGCCATGCCGGCCACCAGTTCCTGCCCGCGACCGGCCACACTGCAATAAAGCACAAGCTCCACACGGGTGGCTGGAGCGATGAAACGGGCAACATCGTCAATGCTCAGATGTTCCTCGATGCTCACCTTCAGCAGCTCCGACCCCTCCCAGAGGGCCATTTTGGCTGCCGAGTTTCCTTGGTCTATGGTCAGAAAGAGTGACATTCGGGCACAAATTTAGCAAATATCAAAGAATTGGCTGCTATATGGGCGATTAAAAAAACGAAACGCCAGGACCATTCACAGAGTGTTCGCGGCCATTCGTCTATACTTCCTCTTTTGCGCGGGTGCGGGGAATCATAATGGAGGTATAAGCCTCAAGGAAGCCGCCGGCTATGGTGAAGGCAAGCCAGTCCATAGGGCCCGCTCCGGGATACCAGAGGAAGAAGGCACCGGCGCAGAATATGATGGCCGACCAGAATTCTATGCGCATGAGGCGTTTAACCCTCAGCGATTTTCCTTTATAAGAAGGACGTATTATACGGGAAACCAAAAGTATGACGGCACCGGCCGAATAGAGTACGCGGGTCACGGGCGACACCACTCGCAAAAGCGGCAGCAGCGTGCCCACGGCTATGAGCAGAAGGCCGGCCACCCCCAGCCAGATGGCTGTGACGGAGCGGGCATTATTGCCGTAGGATGTGGGATTGTTCATATAGTATGCTGTTATGTGTGTATGGGTCAGGATTCGCTTTCCACCACCACAAACACGTCCTCGTTGTCGCGCTGCATGTGGTAGTTTTCCCTCACCACGCGCTCCATGGCCTCGGGGTCCACGGACAGGTCGTGGTTCAGCCGCTGGTAGTAGAGAAGAGTGTCGCGGTTGGCTTTGATTTCGGCCTGCAGGCGCTCTATCTCGCGGTTCTGCTCATAGGCAAGAGCCGCGGAATTGTCGGTGAAGAATAGCAGATATACCAGCACCGCGCCGACCACGAGCATATTCAGGCTCAGATAGCGGCGGCACCATTGCAGAAAGGTGCGGTGACGGAATGACTGTTCACTCATTGTTGAGGCGTTTGGGTGGAAGAATCGGAAGCGGCAGGGATTTCGAATATGGAGAAATTCACGCTGCCGTATGCAAGATGACGGCGAAAATAGGGATGCGCGGAGTAATCGCGGGTACGCCCGTGCTCGAGAATGAAAATACCTCCGGGGCGGATGATGCCCGAGTCGAGCACGGCAGGAGCCACCTTGTCGAAATCAGGAAGGTCGTAAGGCGGGTCGGCGAACACGAAGTCGAACCGTCCGCGGGGGGCGGTGGCCAGATAACGGAACACGTCGCCGCGTATCAGCTGAAGATTGTCGGCGCCGAGCGTGCGTGCCACCTCCGCGATAAACTTCTGCTGCACCGGAGCCTTCTCGACGGCTGTTACCCTTGCGGCTTCGCGCGAGAGAAGCTCGAAGCTAACGGCTCCCGTGCCAGCAAAGAGGTCGAGAGCCTCCAGACCTTCTATGTCCGTGAGATTCTCTATTACATTAAACAGGTTTTCGCGCGCAAAGTCGGTGGTGGGACGCGCCGTGATATTCTTGGGCACGTCGAAACGACGGCGTCCGTATATTCCCCTGATTATTCGCATGGCTTGAATATTAGAAGGTCGAAAGGAGCATCGAGTGTGGTGCGCCCGGTGCGGTAATGGAGCGCGGGAGGCTCAAGACGCGACACATGCGGTGCAAAGCGTCCCAACTCCTCGGCGAGCGCGGCAAAACCGTCACCCCCGGCACAGATGCGTGTCGAAGCAAGGTCGAGTCCGAGAGTGTGTAGCGCCGAAAGGATGTAATAGGCGGCGTCGTTACCTCCGCGGCAGCGGAAATAGTTTGCGCAAAGAAGCTTGCCTCCGTTCACTATCACCACAGTAAGCTCCTTGCCGCGCAGAAGCGCATAAGCCGACGCCGCGCCGGCTTTATGAGCCGGAAGAGACATGAGATATTCCACAAGGCGTCCCATGCGCCCGTAGAAACGGATGTTGAAGAAAGTACGGCAAAGAAAAGCATATGTGTCCTCGTCGATCCACTGGGTCATGATGGCGTTTTCAGCGCCGCAGCCCTCGGTAAGAAGATGAGATGACTCACATTCCGGACCGAGCACGCTCCTGCCCATCTCCAGCACGGCATCGCCGTCCAGACCAGCGGGAAGAGCCATGAAACTGCCGCAGTCGGCGATGCAGTAGACTCGCTTGAAATCGCAGAGCAGCAGCGGATTCTCATATATCACGTCCTCGAGGGCCTTGCGGCGGTCGGGAGTGGCGGAATCGAAAGCAAACGTGCGCCAGATCATCTCCTCGTCGGCAACCGGAGGGATGAGGGCAACGTCAAGCCTCTCGTCTCCGGGCATCAGAACGAGGCTCCAGAGCTGAGGCTGAGCAATCAAATCCTTATCGAGAAGTGTCATAGCTCTGCAAAGGTAACATTATTCCGGGGAATAACATACCTGTGCAATCCAAAATAACTCTGAATTACTTCTCGCGCATGAACACGTTGATGGGGGTGCCGCAGAAGTCCCAGTTCTCGCGAATCTTGTTCTCGAGATAACGGCGGTAGGGCTCCTTGACCCATTGGGGAAGATTGCAGAAGAAAATGAAGGTGGGCACCACGGCGTCCTTCAGCATGGTGATATACTTAATCTTCACATACTTGCCCTTGTTGGCTGGCGGCGGATAAGCGGCGATGGCCTCCTGCATCACGGTGTTGAGCTGCGAGGTGGGCACGGTGCGACGGCGGTTTTCATATACCTGCAGCGCTGTCTCGAGCACCTTGTAGATACGCTGCTTGTTCAGGGCCGAGCCGAAAATTATGGGAAAATCGGTGAAGGGGGCGAAGCGGCGGCGTATCGCATCCTCGAAATGCTTCATGGCCTGCACCGATTTGTCGGTGGCGAGGTCCCATTTGTTCACGCACACCACCAGACCCTTGCGGTTGCGCTGCACAAGCGAGAAGATACTCACGTCCTGCGCCTCGATGCCGCGGGTGGCGTCAATCATGAGAATGCACACATCCGAAGCCTCAATAGCCCTGATGGAGCGGATTACCGAGTAGTATTCTATATCCTCGTTTACCTTGTTTTTCTTACGGATGCCGGCGGTGTCCACAAGGTAGAAGTCGAATCCGAACTTATTGTAACGGGTATAGACGGAGTCGCGGGTGGTGCCGGCTATGTCGGTGACGATATGGCGTTCCTCGCCCATGAAGGCGTTGACAATGGATGACTTTCCGGCGTTAGGACGGCCGATAATGGCGAATTTGGGAAGGTTTTCCAGACGTTCGCTTTCCTCCTCGTCGGCCTCCGGAAGCTTCTTCACCACTTCGTCAAGAAGGTCGCCCGTGCCGTATCCGTTGACAGCCGACACGGGATAAGGCTCGCCGAGGCCCAGCGAATAGAACTCGGGCACATTGTAGAGCCAGTCGTTGGAATCCACTTTGTTCGCAACGAGTATCACCGGTTTCTTGGAGCGGCGCAGAATGGAGGCCACATGGTCGTCAAGGTCGGTGACTCCGTTCATCGAATCGACTACGAAAAGAATCTCGTCGGCCTGCTCGATTGCAAGCTCAACCTGCTTGTTGATTTCGGATTCGAAGATATCGTCGGAGTTCACCACCCAGCCGCCGGTGTCGATGATCGAGAATTCCTTTCCGGCCCAGTCGACCTTTCCATACTGGCGGTCGCGGGTGGTGCCGGCGGTATCGTCGACAATGGCTGTGCGTGTCTGAGTAAGGCGGTTGAAGAGCGTGGACTTGCCCACGTTGGGGCGCCCCACTATTGCTATCATCTGTCCCATGTGTGGCTGCGGTTATGAGGTTAAATCGGGGCGGCACATGCCCCCCGCCTGCAAAGTTAGCGATTATTATTCAATGTAGCCGAATGCCTTGAGCTTGTTTTCGCGGTTGCGCCAGTTGGCCTCCACCTTCACGAACAGCTCAAGATACACCTTCTTGCCGAAGAAAGCCTCGATGTCCTTGCGGGCCTCGGTGCCCACCTTCTTGAGCATGGAGCCGCCGTGGCCTATCAGGATGCCTTTCTGGGTGTCGCGCTCCACATATATCACGGCCATGATATGGATGGCGCCTTCCTTCTCGTCGAATTTCTCCACTATCACCTCGGTGGAATAAGGCACTTCCTTCTGATAGTTGAGCAGAATCTTCTCACGGATTATCTCGGTGACGAAGAAGCGCGCGGGCTTGTCGGTGAGAGCGTCCTTGCCGAAATAGGGAGCATGGACGGGCAGCAGCTCCACAATGCGGTTCATGAGGTTGGTGACGTTGAAATGCTCTTTGGCCGACACGGGGAATATCTCGGCGTTGGGGAGCAGCCCGCGCCATACGGCCACCACGCGGTCGAGGTCGCTCTGGTCCTTGAGCAGGTCTATCTTGTTTATCACCAGAAGCACGGGCACCGTCTCCTTGGCAACCTTGGCGAGATAATCGGCGTTTTTGGTGGGGTCTTCCACCACGTCGGTCACGTAGACGAGCACATCGGCGTCGGTCAGCGCACCCTCGCTGAACCCGAGCATGCTTTCCTGGAGCTTATATTTGGGAGAGAGCACTCCGGGAGTGTCGGAAAACACTATCTGATAGTCGTCCGTGTTCACTATTCCCATTATGCGGTGGCGCGTGGTCTGGGCCTTGGAGGTGATTATGCTGATGCGTTCGCCAACGAGGTCGTTCATCAGGGTTGACTTTCCTACGTTGGGGTTACCGACTATATTTACAAAACCGGCTTTGTGATTCTCTGTCATTTTGAATTCGGATTATGAGGGTTAGATGAGATGCCAGGCCGCAATGTGGCATGCGGCTGCATGAATAAAACACTAATAGCACCCGAAAAGATGCTATTAGTGCTGATTTTTTCAGAATTTTAATTGACGGAAGGCCATGCTGAGGCTACCAGCCATGACGACTTTCCGACCCAGGGGAATCAGAGATCCCAGATGAGATACATGGCTCCCCAGGTGAACCCTGCGCCGAATGCGGTGAGGATTATGCGGTCGCCTTTCTTGAGGCGGTCCTTATACTCGTCCAGACAGATTGGAATCGAGGCGGCGCTGGTGTTGCCGGTGTGCTCTATATTCACAAGCACCTTCTCGGGAGCGATGCCGGCGCGCGAGGCCACAGCCTCGATTATGCGGAGGTTGGCCTGATGGGGCACGAGCCAGTCAACGGTCTCCATGGTGAGATTGTTGCGCTTGGCTACCTCGAGGGTCGACTCGAGCATGTCGGTCACGGCATGCTTGTAGACATAGCGGCCGTCCTGGAATATGTAGTGTTCTCCGGCATCTATAGTCTCGTGGGTGGCGGCCTTTACGGAACCGCCGGCCTTCATGATGAGATGCTCGCAGCCGTCGCCGTCAACGTGGAACACGGCATCGATCACGCCTGTGGCATCTTCGGTGGGCTCGACGAGCACAGCGGCTGCGCCGTCGCCGAAGAGCGGGCAGGTGGAGCGGTCGGTGTAGTTGACCATCGACGACATCTTCTCTGCAGCCACCACAATCACCTTCTTGTAGAGACCGCCGCGGATATATGCGTTGGCATCCTGAAGAGCCACGATGAATCCTGCGCAGGCAGCCTGTATGTCGTAGGCATAGCAGTTGGTCAGCTTGCAG
>VSPV01000055.1 GCA_009775605.1 Paramuribaculum sp. | reverse complement strand
CCCTCCAATAATTCCAATTATTCCAATCCCATCGTCCCCCTTTCCCCACACCAAAATCCAATTTAATCTTTCCAGTAAAAAAAATTATCTAATTTTGTAGTGTATCCCATGTTATTTATTCAGCATGCAGGATGGGAAGAGCTGAAAATGTAATAGACCAGACCATATAAAAAATATCCAGCATTGGTTATCAAACGATTAAGACAATTCACTTAAGAAATCACTTTATCTAATGCATTACTGCAATCAGAATACAAATCTTTTTGTTTCGATAATTTCATGACAGACGTGATGACACCGGAACAGAGAAGCCGATGCATGGCGGCTATCAAGGGGAAGGATACCAAGCCGGAAATGATTGTCCGGAAATATCTTTTTTCAAGGGGTCTGCGTTTCCGTGTACAGGTCAGGAAACTGCCGGGCACACCGGATATTGTACTTCCCAAATATCGAACCATAATTTTCGTCAACGGATGCTTTTGGCACGGACATGAAGGCTGTAGATATTTCAGGCTCCCGCAATCCAATGTTGATTTCTGGAGGAACAAAATTCAACGCAATATCTCACGAGACACACGCAATGAATCTGAACTTAAATCTTTAGGATGGCGTGTGATTAGAGTCTGGGAATGTGCTATCAAAACAATCTCAGAACGAGATGAATACCTCAGGAGTCTATATAGGACAATAGTGAATCCTGTTGAATCGTATGAAGCCAATGATAATATTGCTTCTGTTCCTATAGCCGCTGAATCCGAACCGACATACAGCTTCCACAAAAATGCTTAACTTTGAAAAGCAATATCTTTTCTCATGTTTTTTACTTTTCCATGAGCATCAATCTCTGGAAAAGTATTTGTATCTTTACAAACCAAAATGTAGGGAGAACCGATAGAATCCCAGGAAACCTCAGCTAAAAGAACAAATATAACGATAAATTATTAACAGCTTAATTATGGCATTTCATATAATCTTAAAATTCCGTACCCTTTAAGTTATATATGAAAGCCCTTTGCTTGATATTATGGAAGATGTGACAGTCCCGGAAGCCCAATTTGACGAAAAAGACCCTCAGTCAATTTATGATTTCAGCCGACTTTTAATCGGCAAATCTCTTCATTCTCTGCTGGGTGGTGACGTGATTGAGCATAGCCGTAAAGGGAAAGGAGGCTTAGGGCAAATGGTTGAAGAGTTGTTTTTCCGATATAAGATCAACTCAAATCGCGAAGCTGACTTTAGGGACGCTAAAGTTGAACTTAAATGTACGCCATTGCTTAAAAATAAGGCTGACAACTCTTTCAGGATAAAGGAACGGCTGGTTTGCACCATGATTGATTATTTCGAGCTTGTAAACACACGATTTGAAGATTCACATCTCCTTGCTAAATGCAAATTGATGTTATTGCTGTTTTATCTTCATGTAAGCGGCACTCCAGTCTACGATTATGAATTTCTCTTCCGCATCCTATGGCAAATTCCCGAAAAGGACTTACTACTCATAAAAAAGGACTATGAGACGATAGCAACAAAAGTACGTAACGGAGAGGCTCACCTCTTATCCGAAGGCGACACAATTTATCTTGGCGCATGTCGGAAAGGGCAAAAAGGAGATTCTCCACAGAGCCAACCTTTCTCCTCTATCAAAGCGAACAAGAGGGCGTTTAGTCTGAAACCGGCTTATATGCGGTATATACTTAAGCACGTAGTGGACTCCAGCAATGACCATTTTACGAACTACAAAGCAAAGGAGCCGACAAATTACGAGCTAGTAAATGCTGAAGAACTGAAAAAATCATCATTTGAAGAAATCATCATTAATCGCTTCTCCCAGTTTTATGGCCTGAATTATCTTGAGATTTGCGATAGGCTCGGAATAATTCCATATCAAGCCAAAAGCAAATACGCAGACATTGCTGGACTGATTGCTTCAAACTCCAGAAGCAAACGTATTTCCGATGCGGATGAATTTGTCAAATCCGGCATTATGATGAAAACCATAAGGCTTAGAAGTAATGGGATGCCTAAAGAATCCATGTCATTCAAAAACATAGATTATCAGGAAGTTTATGACAATGACAATTGGCTGGAATCCGAGGCTTATGAAATATTTACTAACAGATTCCTTTTCGTTATATTCAAGCCAAAACCCGCTGAAACAATTGTCATTCATAATAATAAGACCAATAAAGACGTTACTGAACAATCCTATGTACTTGACCGGGGGTTTTTCTGGACAATGCCCCAGAAATGCCTGGATATGGCCCGAAAATACTGGGAACACATACGAGCCAATATATTGGCCGATAGAATCAAATTAAACTGTTTTTGGAGTATATCCGACAAAAAAGGATTTCACGTAAGGCCAAAAGCCACTAAGAAAATTCAGCTTACACCCAACCCACATGGGGGAGAGGCCGAAAAATATTGTTATTGGATTAATGCTGATTTTGTCAAAAAAATCATAGACGAAAATTCGTAATATGTACAATACCGATTCCTCTTTACATTCCCATAATCTATGCGAACCTCTGGTTGCCTACAGTTCGCATTGCAAACAATACTCTCTGTTTGAATCAGAGGCGGTTCTTTCGGAGTCACATCATATTCGCGTCATTGAACTCTTTGCCGGAGTGGGTGGCTTCCGAATCGGCCTTGAGCGCGCGTCAGATCTCTTTAAAACAATTTGGAGCAATCAATGGGAGCCATCCACCAAAAGACAGGATGCATCCTTGATTTATTGTCAACGATTCGGATTCATCGGTCATTCCAACCAAGACATAAATAAAGTGAATGTCACAGAAATTCCTGCAGGCGACTTGCTAGTAGGAGGCTTCCCTTGCCAGGATTATTCCGTTGCGACTACGCTTAAGAATTCAGGAGGGATAGAAGGTAAGAAAGGTGTACTCTGGTGGCAGATTTACCGTATTTTAAGCGAACATAAACAACCTCCAAAATACCTTATGCTTGAGAATGTGGATCGCTTGCTAAGTTCTCCTGCCTCTCAAAGAGGACGTGATTTTGCTATAATCCTCGCGTCTCTTTCAGACTTAGGCTATATGGTGGAATGGAGAGTTATCAATGCTGCTGAATACGGAATGCCGCAACGGAGAAAGCGTACTTACATTTTTGCTTGCAAAAACGGTTCAGGGATTGCTGACACCTTTACAGATGCAACAGACTGGCTTTTACGCAGCGGTGTAATGGCAAAAGCATTTAATGTCAAAGAATCCCATTCAATTTCTTCCACTTTTACAATTAACGGTTCGCTTTCTGAAGTCTCTGCATATTTTAATAAAGGAAAGTCCCTGTCTCCATTCAAGAACAGTGGCGTGATTATTAATAGGACTGTATATACACTTGCCACAACTCCTGACTATACAGGTCCCTTCATAACTCTCGGAGACCTTGTTTTACCAGACACAGAAGTTCCTGAAGAGTTTTACATAGAGGAAACCGACCTTCCCAAATGGCAATATGCCAAGGGAAGCAAATCGGAAAAACGCATCAATAAGGCCACCGGATACGAATACAATTATTCTGAGGGTGCAATGGCTTTTCCCGACAGTCTGGATAAACCGTCACGCACAATTATAACAGGAGAAGGAGGGCCATCCCCTTCTCGTTTCAAACATATTATTCAGACTGCATCCGGCAAGTTCAGACGTTTAACACCCGTAGAACTTGAACGTTTGAATATGTTTCCAGATAATCATACTCAGGGGGCTTCAGATATAAGACGAGCTTTTCTCATGGGCAATGCATTGGTTACTGGAATCGTGGAACGTTTGGGATTGGAATTATATCGGAGATTAAGTAAACCAAACGACGATAAATGTTGAAATCCCCAATCCCCCTAAAACTACCGCGCTTATATGCTTTCTCCGGTGCGTCCAGATAACATTCCATCCCCAATAATCCACAAAAGAAAAAATATTTGCATACTTTTGTACTGCGTCGCAGCCCCGTATATCCGATGCAATGTAATCCAATCACCTTCCAAAACCCAAACTACCATGAAACCCAGTCTTCTCACTCTTGCGTTAGCGATTATCGCATTTCTTTCTCCCGCATTCTCTTCCGCAAAGAATGCGCCCGCCAACCCCAAACCGTTTACCGCCCCCGAACTGCGCCAATGGAAAGGCGGCGAAGGATTCCTTACTTTGCAAAAATCGCCCGTCGTAGTGTATTCCGACACCGTTCTCGCGCCGATAGCCGAAACGTTTGCCGCCCAATACAAAGCCCTCACAGGCACCGCACCTGAAATCCGCCTCGGAAAAGCCTCGAAAGGCGCGATCGCCCTCACACTTAAACCCGACAAGCGTCTCGGCGCCGAAGGCTACCGCCTCGACATAAACAAAAAAGTGGAAATCTCAGCGCCGCAAAAAGAAGGCGTAATCTGGGGTACCCAGACCCTTCTGCAGCTCCTGAGGCAGTCTGAGCAGCTTCCCGTAGGCACCGCGACGGACATGCCCGATTACCCCGTGCGCGGTTTCATGATTGATGCCGGGCGCAAGTACATCCCGCTCGACTATCTCTATAAGCTCGTTGACGACATGGCTTATTACAAAATGAACCGTCTCCACGTGCATCTCAACGACAACGGTTTCAAGTATTACTTCGATGACGACTGGGACAAAACCCAGGCCGCCTTCCGCATGGAATGCGAAAGTTTCCCGGGGCTTACGTCGCGCGACGGATCTTACGGAAAAGACGAATACCGCGATTTCCAGAAATACGCTGCCTCACGCGGCGTCGACATCATAAGTGAGATTGACGTCCCCGCACATTGCCTGGCATTTACCCGCTACATGCCCGAGACCGCCAGCGCCGACGGACGCAACGACCGCGACCATCTCGACCTTGACAGTCCCGCCACCTACCGCATGCTCGACACCCTTCTTGACGAATATCTCGGAGGCGACAATCCAGTCTTCACAAGCCCCCGATTCCACATCGGAACCGACGAATATCAGGGCGACAGCCTTACCATGGAGAAATTCCGCGCCTTCACCGACCGCTATATCAAAACCGTGAAAAAGTACGGCAAAAAGCCTCTTATCTGGGGCTCGCTCAGTCATGCAAAAGGCCATACTCCTGTCGAAACCGAAGGCGTGGAGATGTACCTGTGGAGCAACGACTATGCCAAGCCGCTCGACATGATTGATTTAGGATACGAAGTTGTCTCCATCCCCGACGGCTGGATTTATATTGTTCCTAAAGCCGGTTATTACTACGACTATCTCAACAACCGCAAGCTTTACGACGAATGGACACCTGCCAATATCAACGGAGTTAAAATCCAGGAGCGCCATCCCCAGCTCAAAGGTGGCATGTTTGCCGTCTGGAACGACCATCCCGGCAACGGCATAACCGTGCGCGACATTCACCACCGCGTCATGCACTCCCTTCCGGTCATGGCCACCAAGACATGGAACGGCGCGGACGTCAGCGTCCCATTCGACGATTTTGAAAAAGCCGCGCCCTCACTCGGCGAGGCCCCGGGCGTCAATTATCTCGGCCGGCTTGGCGACGCCCCCGCCACAGTTCTTGAGATGGCAGAAGTGGCTCCCGGCTCCACATTGCCGGTTGAGGAAATCGGTTACGACTACACCGTTGAATTTGACATCCAAGGTGCTACCGAAGACAAAGGCACCGTCCTTTTCCAGACCCCCGAAGCAACCCTGTGGCTCAGCGACCCCATTACCGGCAACATGGGCTACAGCCGTGAGGACTACCTCAACAGCTTCCGCTTCAACATTCTTCCTCACGAACGTCACCATGTGAGAATCCAGGGCACTAACCGCACGGTAACCCTCTATGTCGACGGCCGCCTCGTCGACGACATGAACGAACGCTGGGTGAGCTACAACGGCGGCAAGAACAAGATGGCCCAGGTGCGCACTCTGGTCTTCCCGCTTCGCAACGCCGGCCTCTTCCGCAGCAAAATAACCAATCTCAAGGTAAGCAACCACATCACCGACCGTTAACCCTCCCATGAAATCTCCGTTGCCCCGGTTCCTGTTAAATTTTATTTAGCGGGCTGTCCGGGTATTCGGGAAAAAGGTGTAAATTTGCACTTTCAAGAATAGCCAATATTATTTAACTTATTTCTGTAAAGCAATGGACTTTTCATGGTTAACGAGTCTGCTCGGCCCCGGCAACGAATCGCTGGCAAGCACGCTCGTGCTCTACTCGTTTGTCATTGCGGCCGGTGTGTTCCTCGGTAAGCTCAAGATTGGCGGTGTTTCGCTCGGCGTCACATTCGTGCTGTTCGTGGGCATCCTCATGGGTCATTTCGGCTACATTGTCAACCCCGAAGTGCTGAAGTTCGTCAGGGAATTCGGTCTGATACTATTTATCTTCTCAATCGGTATCCAGGTCGGCCCGGGCTTCTTCTCGTCATTCAAGGAAGGTGGCGTAAGGCTCAACATGCTGGCCGTCCTCGGCATTCTGCTCAATGTGGCGATAGTGCTGATAATTTACTATGTGCAGGGAGGCAGCACCTCCATCGAGGCCCTCGTGGGCGTCATGTCCGGTGCCGTCACCAACACCCCCGGTCTTGCAGCCGCACAGCAGGCTGCCGGAACAACCGAAGCCATCAACACAATGGCTATGGGCTACGCTGCCGACTATCCCCTCGGCGTGTGAGGCATAATCGGTGCGATGTTCCTCATCAAGGCCCTGTTCCGTATCAAGACCGCCGATGAAATCAAGGCCATAGAAACCGAGGCCGAGAACTCCATGAAGAAACCCGACATGGTTTCAATCGAAGTCACCAACCCCCTCCTCGACGGCAAGACTCTCCGTCAGATTCTCGACATTGTGCAGTTCGACTTCGTGATTTCCCGACTCATGGACAAGGACGGAAAAATCGTGATTCCCGTCTCCAAGACAGTTGTTCATACCGGCGACAAGCTCTATGTCGTGATCTCCGCCAAGGACACCGAGCGCTTCGAGATGCTCATCGGTCCTGAATGCGAGGTCGACTGGGACGAATGCACTCCCAGCCAGGTTGTATCGCGCCGAATCGTAATCACCAAGAGCGAATACAACGGTGTGGCTCTTGGCGCCCTGCGTCTCCATGCCGGCTATCAGCTCAACGCCACCCGCGTGAACCGCGCCGGTGTCGACCTCCTCGCTTCGCCCAACCTTCGCCTCCAGATGGGCGACCGCATCACCGTGGTGGGTGACATCAACGACATCGACCGTCTCGCCAACAAGCTCGGCAACTCCATGCGCCGCCTCAACGAGCCCAACCTCATCACCATCTTCATCGGCATCATGTTCGGTATCATCGTAGGCTCCATCAACGTGGGCTTCGGAATGAAACTCGGTCTGGCCGGCGGTCCCCTCGTTGTGGCAATCCTCCTGAGCCGCTTCGGCTACAAATTCAAGCTCGTCACCTACACCTCATCCTCCGCATCCTTGCTCATGCGCGAGCTCGGCATCACACTGTTCCTCGCCTCCGTGGGAATCTCCTCCGGAGCCGGATTCGCCGAAACCGTGTTCAACTACACCGGTATGTGGTGGGTAATCTGGGGCTTCATCATCACCTTCGTTCCGCTTATAATCGTAGGTTGCATAGCACGCGGCGTCTACCGCATCAACTTCCTCACCATCATGGGTCTCTTCTCCGGTGGCTACACCGATCCACCGGCCCTCGCCTATGCCAACGGAAGCACCGGCAGCGACGCGCCCGCAGTAGCCTACTCTACCGTCTATCCTCTCACCATGTTCATGCGAGTGGTGGCCGCTCAGGGTCTGATACTCTGCTTCATGTAACCCTGCGCCGGTTCAATCCCCACACAATAAAAAGGCTGCCTGCTTTGCCGCATGATGTTGCGGCGGCAGGCAGCCTCACTTTTGCTATAGCTGTATTTTATTGTTCGTCACTCTTCGTGGCTATATGCTTGCGTATCTCGTCAACCAGGTCGGCCTTCTGATGCAGACCCGATGCGCGCCACACGGCTTCGCCGCTGCGAAAAATGATAAGCGTGGGCACAGACTGCACGCGATACTGGGCTGCCAGCTCAGGATTGCGGTCAACGTCGATTTTGAGCACATTGGCCTCGTCGCCGACAGCGGCCTTAACTTCTTCTATAATCGGGCCCTGCATCTTGCACGGGCCGCACCATGTGGCATGGAAATCCACCAGCGTGGGTTTCTTCTCATTGATAATATCTGTAAACTGGCTCATAACAAATTTATGTATTTGTGATTTTAGGCTTGGACTTGACAGCGGAGGCGAAAATGCTTCCGTCTCCACGCTTTTGCAAAAATAACAATCTCCCCTCCCGAATAGTTTTATTTTTTACTACATTTGCTCCATAATCCGAAACCCTCTAACCGAAACCATATTAAACTTCATATCCCCATGTCCCACTTCCATTCGCTGGCCCTGCGCCGCCACAGCATCCGCAAATATACCGACCAGACCATCGACGCCTCCGACGTGAAACTCATACTCGAGGCTGCCCTCCTGGCTCCCACATCCAAGAACAGCCGCCCCTGGCAGTTTGTATGCGTCGACGAGAAATCCATGCTCCAGCGCCTCGCCCAGTGCAAACCCGCCGGTGCCATGCCTGTCGAGCGCTGCCGCCTCGCAGTTGTGGTCTGCGCCGATTCCACCCTCTCCGATCCCTGGGTGGAGGACGCGTCCATAGCCGCCGCTTTCATGCAGCTCCAGGCCGAGGATCTCGGTCTCGGCTCCTGCTGGGTGCAGGTGCGCGGCCGTTTCACCGCCGACGGCCTCCCCTCCGAAGAATACGTGCAGCAGCTTCTCGGCATCCCCGACACCATCTCCGTGCTCTGCATCGTCACCTTCGGTCATAAGGACGAGGAGCGCAAGCCTGTCGATCCCTCGAAACTCCTCTGGGAGAAGGTACACATCGGAAGCTGGAACAACTCTGAAATCTGATGCGTCCGCTCCGAATCTGTATCATAGGCTCGGGCAACGTGGCATGGGCGCTCGCTCCGGCTTTCACCTCTGCGCCTGACATAGAGCTGACGGCCGTCTGCAGCCCCACTCCCGGCCATGCCGCGGCTCTCGCCGCTTCGCTCTCCCCGCGCCCGCAGGCCGTAACTGAGATAGCCTCTCTCCCGCGCGACGCCGACGTCTATCTGATAGCCGTAAAGGACGACCGCGTGGCCTCCGTAGCTCTCGAAGCCGCCGGACTTTTTCCCGCCACCGCTCTTTGGCTTCATACCTCCGGAAGCGTGCCTGCTGCTGCGCTCGCTCCGGCCGGAGGTGGTTACGGCGTGCTCTATCCGCTTCAGACTTTCTCAAAGGGCGTAAAGGTAAACCTCCGGGAACTTCCCGTGTTCATCGAGGCCGACTCTGCCCCGGGACTTGCAACGGCGCGCCGTCTGGCCCTCGCCATATCCCCCATTGTCCATGAAGCCGACAGCGATCTCCGGCGTAAAATGCACGTTGCCGCCGTGTTCGCATGCAATTTCACCAATTACTTCTGGACCATTGCCGACAATATTCTGCGTGAGCATCCCGGCCTCGACCTCTCCGTGCTGCATCCGTTGCTGAAAGAAACACTGCGCAAAGCCATGGAAGAAGGCCCCGAGGGAAACCAGACCGGCCCCGCCCGGCGAGGCGACCGCGGAGTCATCGAAACCCACAGGAAGCTTCTGGGCGACACTCCCGAGTCAAAGCTCTACGGCGAAGTATCAGAAGCCATTATCAATCATTACAATAAGAAATGAGCAGCATCAACTACGATCTCAAAAAAATAAAAGGAGTGGCGTTCGATGTGGACGGCGTCCTCTCCCCCTCCACCATCCCCACATCCCCGGAGGGCGAGCCTCTCCGCATGGTCAATATCAAGGATGGCTATGCCCTGCAGCTTGCCGTGAAATGCGGTCTGGAGATAGCCATAATCACCGGCGCCACCAGCCGCGGCGTGGCGGCCCGTTACAGCGCGCTCGGCATCAAGGAAATCCATCAGGGCGCGTCGCGCAAGGTGGAAGTGCTCACCGACTGGATGGCGCGTCACGGTCTTACCCCCGACGAGGTGGCCTTCGTGGGCGACGACGTGCCCGATTTCGAACCCATGCAGTGCGTGGGCCTGAGCGTGGCCCCCGCCGACAGCGCCATCGACATTCTCCAGCACTGCCGCTACGTATCCCCCTGCAACGGAGGCTATGGCGTGGCCCGCGACCTTCTTGAGCAGATACTGCGCGCGCAGGACCATTGGATGACCACTGAAAAAGCTTTCGGATGGTAACAGGTCTTGTTCCCTCGCTCAACGGCTACAGGCTTATTCTTGCAAGCGGATCTCCGCGTCGGCGCGAGTTGCTCGGGATGCTCGGTGTGGAATTTGACGTGGAAGTGCCCCGCGACGTGGAGGAAACCTATCCCGCCGACCTTCCTCCTCAACACGTGCCGGCATACCTCTCGCAGCTGAAAAGCCGTGCCTATGGCCACTCTTACGGCATGTCAGGCAAGGTTGTAGTCACATCGGATACCATCGTGATATGCCGTGGCGAAATTCTCGGCAAACCCACCGGCCCTGACGACGCGCGCCGGATGCTCCACGAGCTGTCTGGACGTTTCCACACCGTGGTGACCGGCGTCACCGTAGCATGGGATGGCGGTTCCGTCACTGAATCAGCCTCTACGGAGGTGGATTTCGCACCTCTCACCGACTTCGAGATTGACACATACGTTGACCGTTTCCGCCCCTTCGACAAGGCCGGAGCCTACGGCATTCAGGAATGGATAGGCTGCATAGGCGTCAAGGGAATCCGCGGCAGTTTCTACAATGTCATGGGTCTGCCTCTGCATCTGCTCTACACCATGTTCAGGCAGGTGCCTCCCCGTCAATGACCACAACAGAGAATCTTGCCCCCCGTATCGGCGAAAGGTTTATTTCGTCTGCGGAAGGCCCCGACGGCTTTACCCTCAGCACGCCACGGAGGCCGCGGCGCGCGAGAAGCATGGCCGCTACGCCCATGGTCATGCGCAGATTCAGCTCCACACACGGGTCAAGCTTCAGCCGCCCTCCCTCCCGGTAAGCAAGCATATCTATCCCCATATACCCTCGGTAATACGGGGCTACCGCCTCTGTAAGATATTTCTCGGCTCCAGCTATTGCAGCGGAAATATCCACGGGAATCAGCTCCCGGAGCCGGTCGCCGCTGTCAACTATGTTTCCTGCATAAGCGCCCGAGGGCAATGTGGCAAACACACTCGCGCCCTCAAACCTCACCATGCGGCCGTCGCTCACGAACAGCGCGGCGAAATCGGCCTCACGCTCAAGCCTACTCTCCACCATTATGCTTCCCTGGCGCCGTATGGTACCCGCTATTGCGCGGCGCAACGCGTCAGCGCGCATGGAGCGCGTGGCCATGACTCCGCGCCCGCTGCTTGACCAGGGCTGCTTTATAACCGCGTCGCCTCCGGCAGCCGCAATAGCCGCCTCGGCCTCCGCCTCGCTGAAACACTCGCGCGCCGCTATCCTCTCGTCCGCACCCATTGCGCGGGCAAGCGGCATCGACGTTCGCCGGTGCGAGAGCATGCGCAGCCGTTCTATTTCATCCGGCGTCGGCACCCCGGCAGCCCCGGCCTCGCGCATCAGTCTTGCCGAAAGAGGGCTCCACCCCCAGGGCAACGCACGGCCGGATGCCTCGCTCTTCCGGACGGCTGTTCCACTCAGACCGAAAGCCGATTTCAGACTATCAGCAGCCTCTATCGCTTCATCAGTCTCAACAAGCACCTCGTCGCCATCACCGCACCACCATAACGGCAGCAGAGCTCCCGCGCGCCGCAAATCCAGTGCGGCCGCCGGAGGAGTATAGCGTTCGCCGTTGCCTGCGGCGAGTGCCAGGTCGTTGTCGGGGTTGAAAAAATAGAGCTTGCCCATATCGGTTGCAAAATTACGGAAACGCCGTCAAACCATGCAGCCCGCGATAACGTTTTTATTGAAAAGCCGTTTCAACACCAATGTCAGTCAACAAAAAATACTGGACTACCGACCGCATAATGCATCTGATTATCGGGCTGGCCATCACCGCAGTCCTTTGGCTT
Organism: Paramuribaculum sp.; assembly: GCA_009775605.1. Classification (GTDB taxonomy): domain Bacteria; phylum Bacteroidota; class Bacteroidia; order Bacteroidales; family Muribaculaceae; genus Paramuribaculum. The sequence continues at coordinate 3,016 of VSPV01000055.1, read as the reverse complement.
CTGATATCTCAGTTGAGCGATGTCCTGCTGCCATTCTTCGTAGCCTGCTTCATAGCCTACCTTCTTGAACCTATGGTTACGTTCAACATGCGCTGGACCCACACCAAAGGACGAGTTATCGCCTCGCTTCTCACCATTCTTGAATTCTCGGCTGTGCTGGTGATATTTTTCTACGCATTTACCCCCACCGTAGTCAAGGATCTCGGGGTTCTGAGTTCGATAATTCAGGACATAGAGAGCGGCAAGAGCCAGATGCCCCCTTATTATGTGGCAATTACCGATTTCATAAAGGAACATTGCAGCCCCGAGCAACTCCGCTCCACCATAGAGAGTCTTCACTTCGAGACACTTATCAACAAAGGCACATCCCTTCTCGAAGGCTCGATAGGAGTCCTCTTCCAGACACTCGAATGGTTCCTCACACTCATCTACATTATATTCATCCTCATCGACTATCCCCAGATAGTAAGCGGATTCAAGCAGATTTTCCCCTACAGGTACCGTGCGCGCGGCATAGAGATTGTCAATGACGTGAAAGTGAGCATGAATCATTATTTCCGCGGACAGGGGGTGGTGGCCCTCTGTGCCATGGTGCTCTATTGCATAGGATTCACCATAGCCGGACTCCCTCTTGCCATCCCTATGGGCGTGATAGTGGGTATTCTCTATATGATACCTTATTTTCAGTATGTCACGCTCATCCCAGTGGCGATAATCGCATTCATTTATTCGTTGGGAGGCTCTGTGGAATTCCTTCCTGAAATGGGCAAATGCATACTCGTCTACGTCATCACCCAATGTATCTGCGACTATCTGATAACGCCCCATGTAATGGGCAAGGAAATGGGCCTCAATCCGGCCATAATTCTTCTTGCGCTGTCAATCTGGGGCAGCCTGCTCGGCATCATAGGGATGATTATAGCTCTTCCGCTCACCTCGCTGATAATGGCATATTACCAGCGATATATCTCCGATCCTCCGGCTTCCGGCACGCCCCATGAATGCGAAAACATATCCGATAATACCCTTGACCCTGACTCGGCCTCCTGAACTCAATAAAAAGCTATATAGCCTGAACTTCCCCGGCTCCATTCACATGGTTCCGGGGAAGCATTTTTCTGAATAGTTACATTATTTCTTTTTTTCGGGGTCCGGCGCCAGTTTGAAAGTAACAGGCAGAGTGTAATACACACTCACAGGCTTGCCGTTTATGGTTCCGGGTTTGAAATCCGAAAGTGTCTGGACGGCGCGGATTGCCTCGGCATCAAGTTCGGGACTTACGCTTCTTATCACCTCCGGGGAAGCGATTTTGCCTTTCTCAGTCACCACGAACCTCACCACTACACGGCCCTGGATGTTCGCTTTCATTGCCTCTACAGGATAGCGCAGTTTCATCGCAAGCTCGTTGAGCATTTCAATCATTCCGCCGGGATATTCCGGCTGCACCTGCGCCTCATCATAAACTTTCTGAGGGCTCTGTTCGCTGAACGCGGCAACCGATGTTTCGGAAGCGTTAGTTACGGAAATTCCGTCATTTTTTGTAACTTTACTGCCGTCAAGGGCATGTGAGGCCGATGTAAGGGCTGATGCCACTGCCGGAATGTTGACTACTGCCACCGCTACTAATGCGGCCGGCGCGAGGGCGAGGACGCGCAAGCGTCGGCCCACCGGTGATTTTGATTTGTACATCATAGTGATACGTTTTTTAAGATTGCTGTGATTCAGGCTGTTGGCAAGCGACTGGAATCTACCGCCGACAGCCTTTTTTATTAATAACATCTGATATTGTTTCATGTCGGTGCCGGAGAGCATCACGGCCTCATCGGCCTGATACTCATGTACCGTCTTGAGTTCCTCGCGCATAAGCCACGCCGCGGGATTATACCATTGGAACGCCGCCACCGCCTGCGCAACCATCAGGTCAACCCAATGCCATGCCTTCACGTGCATAGTTTCATGCACCAGAATCAGATTGCACGACTCGGCAAAATCCTTGCGGTTAATGACTATATAGTTTCTCCAGCTGAAAGGAGCCAGACCGCAGTCCTCGTGTATCACAAGAGTAAACCCCTCATGATCGTAGTGCTCTCCGTTCCTGATTATATTGTTGAGGCGCAACGCGCTATAACAGGTGGCTACAACCACGGCAAACACTCCCGAGAAATAAATCACCGTGAGCACGGTAGCAAGAACCGATGAAGCAGCAGAATCTCCGGTGCCGAATTCCACCGTTGGCATCCCGACAGCAACCGTTCCGGACTCTCCCCGCCCTCCGTCCAGCATGTGCGACAATGCCGGAATAAACAGCGGAGCTGCAAGTGATATGGCGTAAATGCCGAGTAACACCGCGCGGTTGTAGCCATGCTGGTTTTCTCCGGAAAGAATCCATTTATAAACCAGATACATCAGCATCAGCACCAATGCCGACACCAGTGAGTATGCGAAAACCTGTCCCATGGCTATTTCTTTTTGGCGTTATTCTTTCTCTCCACCAGCTCTATGATTTCACGCAGTTCATCCACTGAAATCTTCTCTTCCTCGGCAAGCGCCGACACCACGTTTTTATAGGAGTTGTCGAAATAATCGCGAATCACCCCCGCAAGCGAACGGTTACGGAAATCCTCTTTGCGTGCGATGGCATAGAATCTGTGGGATGTACCCACCACTTCGTGGCCCACATAGCCCTTCTCTTCGAGAATACGCACCTGCGTGGACACCGTATTGAAATGCGGGCGGGGCTCATCATACAGCTCCACCATCTCGCGAACAAACATAGGCCCGTGCTCCCACAGCATCTGCATTATCGGAGCCTCCTTTTCGGTCAGTACCTGGCGTTTCCTTCCTGCTTTCATCTTCACTAAAAAATTAGTTACGCCGCAAATCTAAAACTAATAATTTAATTGCGCAACTATTTCTTTAGTTTTTTCTCAAAATTTTATCAAAAAAAATTTCATCCCCCCAACTTCATTTCAACAAAACCGCAAAAATCGCAAAATGTAGGGCTGCTCCATGGAGC
>VSPV01000054.1 GCA_009775605.1 Paramuribaculum sp. | reverse complement strand
CGTAATTTCGACCGATTGAAAATAACCGATTTTCTTCCGAGAATATCTTTCTCCATAATCTGTTTGCTCCCCGGATGGAAATGAAAGGCATTTATCACCGTAACAGGGATAAAACCATTTTTCTTCAATCTTAAATTATACTCGAATTCATCGCCCCATATAAACATATCCTTCTTAGGAAGCCCTGCCACTCCAACTGCTTTTGAGCTCAGCAAAATACCATTGAAGGGACATGAATAATCCTGTATCAGTCCCGTAGCGCAAAATACTCTGTGGAAATCGGACACAAGTTTCATATCTTTCAGACATGGAAAAGCCAGTTGCTCCCTATTATCTTCGTCCAATACAAGAGGCGCAACATAATCGTATCGGCTAAGAAATCCGCAAAGCCTCTCAAGACAATCAGGCGCCGGATAGCCGTCATCGTCCATCACCCAGAATCCATCAAACCGTCCGGACTCAAACGCTGCCTTCATTCCGGCATAGAAGCCGCCGGAGCCTCCCTGATTTGTCGGAAGATCGATTATCTCCAGAGGTATTCCGGAACGATAACTTCTGAGGCATTCCATGGTATTGTCTGTCGACGCATTGTTGGCCACATAAATCATCTGCGGACAAACCGTCTGCCTGTTAATGGCATCCAGACATCTTAAAAGGAGACGCGACCGGTTGTAAGTAGCTATGACAGCGGCAACTTTAATCATAAGCTTACATGCGGTCACTTGGAATCGGGAACCTCTTTTTCGAGAAAGCCCAGCAAGATGGTTTCCGTAGGCATTCCTTTGTCGGAAAAAGCATCCATTATGGTCAGATTCTCATCCACCGCATATATGCGGGGAATGATGCTTGAGGCAAACAGGCTGTAAACCTTTCTGTCAGGCTGCGCGGAATACGGCATAGTCAGCCCCGCGGATTTCCAGAATGCGGCAATCGGTGCTTCGTTTTCCTCCCGCGCTATACACACTATCCGTGCGTCGGCCGGAGCTTTCTCATAAACCTTCTGAATCACCGGAAGCTCCCGGCGGCAATCGGCGCATCCGGTGTTGAAAAAAACAATCAGCGACCGATGTCCCCGGAGAGACTCCGTGGTGACTACCGCCCCGTCATTCATGGTTACAGAAAATACGGGGACTGCATCTCCCGCCTCAAGGGAGGTCGCCTTATCATCATCGGTCACACACGATACAGCCGCAAGCATACAGATGACAACGGCCGACAGCAGAGTCTTTATTCGATTTCGCATTCAGGTCATATATTTATCTTCTGCAAATATAATCCTATTTTGCCGAAATCTAAAGGACGCCCTCCCCTATCTGCATCCGCTCTATCCGTTAGACACGTCGTGGGGAGCGTCGGGAGATGCGGTGATTTTCGGAGCCCGCTTCTGTCCAACCCTTGTCGAAGCCGGAGAATCGGGCGCATCCGGAGCCTGGAAGAAGGGATACGGGACACCGTAAACATTATCTATGTCGCCACCGGGGCTGAGATAACCGTCCACAATCGTGTCGCGGCCCGAAGGATTCTCAAACGTATAGAGCTGGAAGAAACGGAGCATTGAAGCCAGATGCTCGAACACACCATCCTGTATGGCCTCGTAGGGGAACCATTTGGAGGTGCTGGTGAAGCAATATACCTGAAACGGGATGCCCACTGATGTCTGCGGAAGGGTCGAGACGAAGCAGTCGCTGTCATGCGACACATGCGGATTGGCATCAAGCCACATCTTCATATGGGCCCTGAACAGTCCCAGATTGGTATCAATAGTACCATCCACGAGTCCTTCGGGATTGTCCACATCGGCAACTTTGCCTTCAGCTTTCTGCTTCAGCTTCGCCGCAATATAATCAGCCATATACGGCACAGTTTTAGAAATATTGTCGAGCATGGCAGGGGTGCACGGCAGCACACTGTCGGCATCAATCATATACGAGCGGCAGATGCGGCGCGTATTGCTTTCCTGCATCGACCGGTAGTTGGTGAAACTTCCGGAAATCAGGCTGTATGGCGGAAGCGTGGTGGTGGTTTTGTCCCAGTTGAGCACTTTCACAAAAGTCAGATTCACCTCCTCGACTGTTCCGTTGGCATCGGTGCCTTTCACAGCAATCCAGTCACCTACATGCAGACTGTCGTTCTCGGCAAGCTGAACCCCTGCAACAAGTCCCAGAATCGTATCCTTGAAAACCAGCATGAGCACCGATGCGAATACACCAAGTCCTGCCAGGAGAGCGGCGGGCGACTTGTCCACCAGAATAGCGATTATGACAATAATAGCCACTATCCATATTATCCCTTTGGCAAGCTGCGCGAGACCTTTCAGAGGAAGACGCCGTTTATTCTCGATACGGTCCACATGTTTCCAGGTGGCCATAATCAACGCCGAAAACGCCACCCCGGATACACATACTATATAAATAAGTGTGATTTTAGTAAGGATGCCTGCAAGCGAATTATGATTTGAAAGAGTAAACTGAATAAAAATGAGAAATACTATAGGGGGAACGAGCCGGCACAGTTTGTGGAAGAAACGTTCCTGGGTAAGATCCACATAAGTGGCACCGCTCCAGCGCCTTGTTATCAGCCGAAGCAGGGAGAAAAGAAGCCACTGCACCACATAACCCACCACCAGGGAGATTCCGAAGACCACAACGGCATAAAAGAATGTGACCACAGTGCTGTTATGCTCCAGTCCGAAAACACTCAGAATCCAGTCCACTACCTTCATTATAAAGGTGGCAAGATCGTAGGAGAAACCAGATTTCTCTCCCACAAAATTCGTCACATCAATAGGCTTTGTAAGAGATATCGGAGCTACCTGCCCCAAAACGGACATTATGGTTGATAATATCATTGAAACGGTTTTTAATATTTGCTTTCTTTTGTTACAATCTCGATGCCCTTATGGTTCGCCGCCCACAGGAATTGATTGTCAGGGAAAATTTGTAAATTTGCAGTTCGGAAACTGCCCGAGCTTTTAATAGCGGGGATATTTCATGTATCCTTAGCGTTATCTATCCCGAGGAAGACTTCCGACTGTTTTATGGAATTAAAACCTAACTGTAAGGAATGAAAATATTAGTCACCGGTTGCAACGGTCAGCTTGGCCGCGACTTGCACAACGTGCTTGAGGAAGAGATGCCCGGATGCACTGTCTACACAGATATCGACACCCTCGATCTTTCCGACGCGAAAGCGGTTGCATCCTTCATGGAACGTGGCGAGTTCAGCCACGTGGTGAACTGCGCTGCTTTCACAGATGTGGAGCGCGCCGAAACCGACCAGAACGAATGTTACCGTGCCAACGTTGATGCGGTACACAATCTGGCATCGGCAGCCACCGAATTCAACGTGAAGGTTCTGCACGTTTCGACCGACTACGTTTTCGACGGCAAGACATGCAGGCCATACCGTGAGGCCGACAGGGTTAATCCGATGTCGGTCTACGGCACCACCAAACGCAAAGGAGAAATGGTGCTTCTTTCGCTATGCCCCGACTCCATAGTTATCCGCACAGGGTGGCTTTATTCTCCCTACGGACGCAACTTCGTAAAGACCATGCTCGACCTCGGCAGAAGCCGGAAAGAAATCCGCGTAGTCTCGGATCAGATTGGTACTCCCACCTATTCCCGGGATCTCGCGTCGGCTATAAAAACCGTCATTACGTCCAATCAGTGGGTTCCCGGTATCTACCATTACTCCGATGAGGGAGTGTGCTCATGGTACGACTTCACCAAAACAATTTTCCACGAAGCAGGTATTGAAAACTGTAAGGTGATTCCGGTAACAACGGAAGATTATCCCACCGCGGCCACCCGGCCACCATATTCCGTGCTCGATAAAAACCTCATCAAGCGCACCTACGGAATCACAATCCCCCACTGGGCCGAGAGTCTGAGATTATGCCTCGACCGCATGCCTCTGGACAAATAAACCGCAGCTGTCTGCAACCATTCTAATTTTTCCAATCTCTCAAGCAACATTCGCTCCACCCCGATATGTCACAACTCACCGAAGAAATACAACGCCGGCGCACTTTTGCCATTATCTCACATCCTGACGCCGGCAAAACCACCCTTACCGAAAAGCTGCTGCTGTTCGGAGGCGCCATACACATTGCAGGTGCCGTAAAATCCAACAAAATCAAGAAAACCGCCACCAGCGACTGGATGGAAATCGAGAAACAGAGAGGTATTTCCGTGGCTACCTCAGTTATGGGTTTCAACTATGGCGATTACAAAATCAACATTCTCGATACTCCCGGTCACCAGGATTTCGCTGAAGATACTTACCGAACCCTGACGGCTGTAGACAGCGTGATAATAGTGGTGGATGTGGCTAAAGGTGTGGAACAGCAGACGAGAAAACTCATGGAAGTGTGCCGGATGCGCAACACTCCTGTGATTATCTTTGTAAACAAACTCGACCGCGAGGGACGGGATCCGTTCGAAATTCTCGACGAGCTGGAGAGCGAGCTGAAAATTGCCGTACGTCCTTTAAGCTGGCCCATAAACATCGGAGCGAAATTCAAGGGCGTCTATAACATCTATGAGAAATCGCTCGACCTTTTCACTCCCGACAAACAGAAAGTATCCGAGCGAGTGGAAATAGACGATGTGGACGACCCGCGAATCGACGAGGCTGTGGGTGAGACCGACGCCACAAAGCTCCGCGAGGATCTGGAACTGATAGAGGGGGTGTATCCCGAATTCAACGAAAAAGACTATCTCGCCGGAAAAGTAGCTCCGGTTTTCTTCGGTTCGGCATTAAACACATTCGGAGTGAAAGAGCTTCTTGACTGCTTCGTGAAGATAGCTCCTACGCCGCGCCCCGTCGAAGCCGCAGAACGTAAGGTTGAGCCCTCGGAAGAGGGTTTCTCAGGATTCGTGTTCAAGATTCATGCCAACATGGACCCCAACCACCGTTCCTGCATTGCTTTCGTGAAAGTCTGCTCCGGCAAATTCGAGCGCAACGCTCCCTACAAACACATGCGCAGCGGAAAGGTGATGAAATTCGCCGCTCCCACCGCCTTCATGGCCCAGAAAAAAAGTATAGTTGACGAAGCCTATCCCGGCGATATAGTGGGTATTCCGGACACAGGCAATTTCAAGATCGGCGATACACTTACGTCCGGCGAATCACTGCACTTCAAAGGTCTGCCAAGCTTCTCTCCTGAGATGTTCAAATACATCGAGAACACCGACCCCATGAAATCCAAGCAGCTCGAGAAAGGCATACAGCAGCTGATGGACGAAGGTGTGGCTCAGCTTTTCACCAACCAGTTCAACGGACGTAAAATCATAGGCACGGTGGGGCAGCTCCAGTTCGAGGTGATACAGTACCGACTTCTCCACGAATATGGCGCACAATGCCGCTGGGAGCCTCTTTCGCTCTACAAGGCATGCTGGATTGAAAGCGACGATGCCGAGGCTCTTGCAGCCTTCAAGAAACGCAAACATCAGTTCATGGCCCTTGACCGCGAGGGTCGCGACGTTTTTCTCGCCGACTCCAACTATGTGCTGCAGATGGCTCAGAACGATTTCCCCTCAATAAAGTTCCATTTCTCAAGCGAATTCTGATAAAAGATTCTAAAAATGAAAGTACTTAAATTCGGAGGGACATCCGTAGGAACTCCCGAAAGCCTCCGCAGCGTAAAAAATATTGTTGAAAGCTGCGATGAACGCGTGATTGTGGTGGTATCAGCTTTGGGAGGAATAACCGACCGTCTCATTGCCACCGCCCGTGAGGCGGAAAAAGTGTCGCCGGGATATCAGGATATGTTCCGGGAAATAATTGACCGGCACCACGCCATGACGGAGGAAATGGTTCCCGCCGACGAGCGCGCGCAGGTTATTCTTGCCATAGATGCCCTTTTCAAGGAGCTTTCCGATATCTATCTCGGCGTCAGCCTTCTCAGGGAGCTATCAGAACGGTCGCTCGACCGCGTGGTAAGCTACGGAGAGCGGCTTTCAAGCACTATTATAGAGCATGTGATCAACGGCGCGGTGCTCCGCTTCTCTCCGTCGTTCATCCGTACCACGCGTCAGTTCGGGCGCCATGTGCTTGACAACGACCTGACACACCGCTGTATAGCTTCGGAATTCGCTGAGGCACCCGAACGCATCACACTCGTAGGAGGATTCATTTCTTCTGATGAACAGGGACACATCACCAATCTGGGACGCGGCGGAAGCGACTATACCGCCGCCATACTTGCGGCGGAACTCAGGGCTGAAACTCTGGAAATCTGGACAGACGTAGACGGGTTCATGACTGCCGACCCAAGAATAATCCCTTCGGCCAAAGTCATAGACGAACTGTCATTCGTGGAAGCGATGGAGCTTTGTAATTTCGGGGCAAAGGTTATATATCCCCCCACAATATACCCTGTATTCCATCGCAATATCCCTATTTACATCAAGAACACCTTCAATCCGTCTTACCCCGGAACACGCATTGCCGATATAGAGAATCTTTCCAAGGAGCCTTCCGCAGGAGGCGTTTCCTCGATATCCGACACCTGTCTGCTCAGGGTGAAAATATCAGACAGCGCAGTTCAGGAAGCGACTGAGAGCCGGATGATAAATGCGCTCAGCCGTAACGGAATCAACGTTTTCCTCACTTCACGTCCTGCGGGATGCTTTGAAATATGCTGCGCCATTTCTGCTTCGTCGCTCCCGGCTGCACGGTCGGCCCTGCTCGCAGAGTTCTCTTCCGAACTTGAAACCGGAGAGATGCCGCCACTGTCAGTGTCAGATAACCTCGCCACTATAGCTCTGGTTGGCGAAAATATCAATCCCGACGAAACAGTGCGTAGGAAAATATGCTCTGCTCTTCACGAGGCCAAGATATCTCCGGTCACGCTTCCTGCCGGGTCAACGGATTCTACCGTCTCGTTCATGGTCGAGATGGATAACCGTGTAAAGGCCCTCCAGGCAATACACCGGGCATTCTTCGAGTGCGGGTACTGAGTCGGAATCCGGATTTTGGCCTTTTTTTCACGAGACCGCACGGGACCGAAATTGCACAATATGCAATCTTTTGTCCCTAAGATTTGCTGCATATCCGAAAAATTATAACTTTGCCAATAATGCGGCAAAGGACAGCCGATAACTTTTCACCGCATCACACGTTTTATTGCACACGATGGAATATTACAGCACTGACGGACATGATTCTAAAGTGAGCCTGCGCGAAGCGGTAATGCGCAGTCTCGCCCCCGACGGAGGTGTCTACATGCCATGCAGCATCCCCCTGATTCCTTCGGCTCTTTTCAAAAACATGGACGAGATGAGTGCCTGCGACATCGCCTATGTGATGTGCACTCAGCTGTTCGGCACGGATATCGAGCCCTCTCTTATCAATTCTATAGTTCGCTCCACACTCAATTTTCCCATACCTCTGGTGGATATGGGAGATAACCGATATGCTCTCGAACTCTACCACGGCCCGACAGAGTCGTTCAAAGATGTGAGCGCACGATTCCTGGCCCAGCTCTGCAAATATTTTACGGCCCAAAATCCCAAAGACAGGAAACTCAACGTGCTCCTGGCTTCGACCGGTGACACGGGAAACGCCGTGACCGATGCCTTCAAAGGCATAGACACCGTCAATGTCTTTGTTCTGTATCCTCACAAAGGAGTGCTTAAAGAACGTCTGGGAAATTCCACAAAAAAATCCGGGAATATTATCCCCATAATAGTAAACTCGGATTTCGACCATTGCCGAGAACTCATCCGGCAGGCTTTTACCGACACAACGCTCAACCGCCGCTTCGCTCTTACCTCCGCCAATTCGGTTAATATAGGACGGCTTCTTCCGCAGACATTCTATTATTTCTATGCCTACGGACAGCTCACAGCCAAACTCGGCCACCGGATTTCAGGGTTTACCGTTTCCACTCCCTGCGGAAACCTCGGAAATCTCACGGCTGCTATTTTTGCCCGCGCAATGGGACTGCCAATCAACAGGTTCATTGCCACGGGAACGTCAGACAACGGTCTGTGGGGCGAGATTACGGGAAATACTCTCCAGCTAAGCGATTATCACGCGAAGGCTCTCACTTCAAATATCGGCCGAATCAACCGCCTCATGGAACTTGACCCTTCTCTTCCGGGGAAAATAGAATGCCACACCTATGGAAGCGACGAGATCGCCGAAACCATACGAAAACGGTTCAAGTCCGACAGTTATCTCATGGACCGCAATACAGCTATGGCCTGCCGCGCACTGGATTCCGTCTCTACCTCAGCGGAATACCCCGGTCTGTTCCTTGCCACAGCCTCTCCGCGCAAATATTATTCAAAACTCTCCCGCATACTGGGCTACGAAACGGAAGAACCGGAGCACGTTCATGAAACCGCTCCACACCATCTTCCACATCTCACAACGATTCCCCCTACACTGGCAGCTCTCACAAAACTCATAGAAAAGTATAATTAACATCATAAATCCCACAATTATGGCAAACAAACGTTCACTCAAGAAGGAAATCCGCTATATATGCGGTGATATCGCAGTAGAAAGCATGCTGGCTTCCGATATGGTCAAGGATATTGATCCCCGCAAACTGGGAGAAATAATTGAACATGTGGCCAATCTCCAGATCAATGCCCTGAAAAACGCATCGTTTGCTTTTGACAAGACCCCTTCCGACTTCGAAAACCGCAAAGCTTACAACGCTGCCCGTCACGCCTACTTCAAAAAGGCATACGCAAGTTTCCACACCGATTTCAACAAGGAACTCCAGTCGATTGTTAAATCAATGAATGCCCTCTTCCCCCACGCCAAACCCGAGGCGGCAAAGTGATTGACTGGCAGTAATGAACTTAAGCAAACTCATACTCAGGATGGCCGGATGGACCGTGAACATCACGGTCCCCGACTATCCTAAATGCATTATCTGCGTTGCCCCACACACAAGCAACTGGGACTTCGTGATAGGCAAACTCGCTTATGCCTCAGTAGGCAGAACGGCCGGCTTTCTAATGAAAGAATCCTGGTTCTTTTTCCCGATGGGTCTTGTTTTCCGCGCGCTCGGGGGCATACCCGTACCGCGACGACGCCGTACCGGTAAAAGTCTGGTTGAGGCGGTTATTGAAAAATTCAACGCCGCCGACCGAATGGCAATCGCTATCACCCCCGAAGGCACAAGAAAGCGCACTTCCGACTGGCATACCGGTTTCCTGAGGATAGCTTACGGAGCGCATGTTCCCGTTCTTATAGGCATCCTTGATTTTTCACGCAAACATGTAGAGATGTCGCAGGTTTTCGAACCGACAGGCGACATGGACGCAGATATGCGTGCAGTAAAGAATTTCTATAAAGATGCCAAGGGGAAAAAACCTGACCAATTCACAGCAGACTGATATCCATGCCTTCAGAAAACCTCAAGACAGCTTTATTGCCCCATGATATCATAGAAGGGGATGTACAGGCCAATCTCGCAGCCGTTGCGAAGAGGCTTGAGAATCTTGATTCGGATGTGGACCTCGTGGTACTTCCGGAAATGTTCAATTCCGGTTTCACAGCCGATCCGGCGGTGCTGGCGCGCACGGCCGAGACCAACACCGGGACCACCATCACCACCGTCCAGGAATGGGCCTCGAAATTCGGAATGCATATCTGGGGCGGCTTCACGGCCGTAGATAACGGCCGGTACTATAACCGTGGATTCATGGTATCTCCCGACGGGCAGCGGGTGTTCTACGACAAACGCCATCTTTTCCGTTACGGTGGCGAAAGCGAGCTGTTCACGCGGGGCGATTCCCTCTCTCCCATCATCAGCATCAAGACCTGGAATGTCAAAATGAGCATCTGCTACGACCTGAGATTCCCGGCATGGAACCGCGCATTCAACAACAATTACGATATACTGGTGGTTCCCGCCAACTGGGCCCACGCACGGTTCTTTGCGTGGAAGCATCTTCTGATTGCCCGTGCCATTGAAAATCAGGCATACGTTCTGGGGTGCAACCGGGAAGGCCATGACTTATACGGCGAATATAACCGTGGCGACTCCCAGATTTTCAATAACTGGGGAGATGACGTGGCCGACCGCCGCGACGACGGCACGGTTTATTCCACTCTCATAGCCGAGACCTTCAACCGCGACCGCAAGCGGTTCGAGCCTTGGCGCGATGCCGACGATTTCGAGATAAATCTCTGAATCGTTATTCTCGCGCCCGGAACAGTGCAAACAAGCGCGAACCATCGCATGCGTTAATATTTTACGCATATAATATGACGTTTCGGCTTTAAATACTAAATTTGTAACGTGGTTTCAATACCATACATTACAAACAGATAATCATTACACAAATGAAAAATTTCTGGACCGGTTTCCTCGGCGCACTCACCGGCGCCTGGCTTGCCATTGTGCTATCCTTTTTTACATTTCTGATTTTCATAGCAGTGATAGTCGCATCCGGCAGCAGTGATTCTCCTTCGAAAAAAATCAAGAAGGATACGTTCCTTCACCTTGATATGTCTGGGGCGGTTGTAGACCGCGACCAGCCAGCATCGCTCCTTGAAGGATTATACGGACAGGCCGAGAACACCATCGCTCTCGAAGATCTGCGCCTGGCGATTGAGACCGCGAAGTCCGACGACAAAATACGCGGCATATTCCTGGAATGCAACGGCATCTCGGCCGGCCTCGCCCAGACCCAGGCTATTCTTGACGCTCTTGCTTCATTCCGCGAGTCGGGAAAACCGGTCTATGCCTACTCCGACAATTATTCCCAGGGGGACTATCTCCTGGCATGCGGCGCCGACAGCATTTTCCTAAACCCCATAGGAATGGTCGACATCCACGGTCTGTCCTCGACAATTCTTTATTTCAAAGACCTTCTGGACAAACTCGGAGTAGAGGTGCAGGTGGTGAAGGTCGGGACATATAAAAGTGCAGTGGAGCCGTTCATTCTCAATGATATCTCCGATGCCAACCGCGAACAGACTCTTCACTTCCTCTCCCGCATCTGGGGCACACTCAAATCGAGAATTGCTGATTCTCGAGGCGTTCCTGCCGATTCAGTCAATGTCTGGGCCGACTCCTTTACCTTTGCCAAGGCTGCCGATACCTACGTGAACAGCAAGATAGTGGACCGTCTGGTCTACCGTCATGAAATGGACTCCGTGCTTCTTGAAGGCACCGACATGGAAAAGCCCAGACTTATAAGCCTCGACGAATACTGTGCCACATCAGCCGTTAAAAACGCTATGAGCCCCAAAGGAAGCAAGAAGATTGCCGTTCTTTATGCCCTTGGCGACATTACCGAGGACGGTGAAGACGGCATTGCCTCATCGCGTCTCGTGCCTCAGATTCTTGACCTCGCAAAGGATGACGACGTTGACGGTCTGATTCTGCGCGTGAACTCCGGTGGTGGAAGCGCATTCGCTTCCGAACAGATCTGGGAGGCCCTTCAGCAGTTCAAGAAGCTAACCGGCAAACCGTTCTATGTTTCCATGGGCGATGTAGCCGCTTCGGGAGGCTATTATATCTCATGCGGTGCCGACCGTATTTACGCCGAACCCCTCACCCTCACCGGCTCCATAGGTATCTTCGGACTCATCCCCAACGCCCAGAAGCTGCTCAACGATAAGCTCGGCGTGCATACAGCTACTGTGGCCACCAACACCGGCTCATTCCCCGAGCTGTTCAAACCGATGCCTGCCCCGCAGCGCGAAGCCATGCAGGGTTACGTGAACCGCGGCTACAAGCTCTTTGCCGAACGCTGTGCCGCCGGACGCCATCTTCCCGTCGATTCTATCTATGCCATTGCACAGGGCCGTGTATGGGATGGCGCGAGCGCTCACGAAATAGGCCTTGTTGACAAAATGGGAGGCCTGCAGCTCGCCATCAGCGATATGGCTGCCGAACTTGATGCCGCCGACGATTACCGTGTGGTATCCTACCCTGACAACTCTGACAACATCTGGGCTCAGGTGCGCACCCTCCGTAAAAATATCGAGACAAGAATTGTGGGCAATCAGCTCGGCGCGGCTGCCGACTATTATTTCAAGCTCCGTGCAGTAGCGGAAATGAGCCCGCTTCAGTGCCGGATGGAAATTATGATGATGGAATAAAATCACTTCCCCCGTTCAATGACTCTTCCGGATGCGAAGTTATCCTTAATCGGGGGCTGATGCCGATATATACGCGCCATGGCTAAGAGAAATCTGCTATCGTTCCTTGTACTTTACCCGGTCAGCAAAATTTACGGCTGGGTAATGTCGGTGCGTAATGCGATGTTCAACCATGGCATAGTCCTTAAACAGAAGGAATTCGACATTCCTATAATCGTGGTCGGCAACCTCTCCATGGGAGGTTCGGGCAAAACTCCGCATACCGAATACATAGTGGAGTCATTATGCTCAAAATACAACATCGGCGTCCTTAGCCGTGGCTATAAACGCAAAACCAAAGGTTTTGTCCTCGCTACGGAGCACAGCACCCCCGACACCATCGGTGACGAGCCGTATCAGATTTACCGGAAATTCCGTGAACGCGGAGTCACGGTAGCCGTATGCGAAAACCGTGTGAAAGGCATCGAGGCCATGCGCGAGGCCAACCCCTCGCTTAACCTGCTGGTGCTTGATGACGCTTTCCAGCATCGTTACGTGAAGCCAACCATCTCTGTTGTGCTCATGGAGCGCAACCGTCCGGCTTTCCTTGACCACCTTCTGCCATTCGGACGCCTGCGCGAGCCTATGTCGGCTCTGAACCGTGCGGATATAGTGGTGGTGACGAAATGCCCCAAGGAAATGAAGCCTATGGACTGCCGCATATTCAAAGAGCGTCTCGAACTCTTCAAATACCAGCAGCTCTACTTCACCGGCTACAATTACGAGAAGCCGGTGCCCCTCTTCGAGTCAGCGCCTTCCGATCCGGGGCTTGAGACTCTGGGACCGGAGGACACCATTCTGACGGTAACCGGCGTGGCCAATCCGAAGCCTTTTGCCAGATATGTAAGAAGCTTCGGAGCCAAATTCAAGATCAAGCGTTTCTCCGACCACCATCATTTCACCCATTCCGACATGGACAGCATTCTTGAGAAGTTCAATTCCATGCCCGGACGGCGAAAGCTCCTCCTCACCACTGAAAAAGACGCCGTAAGGCTTATGAACAACCCATATTTTCCTCACCAGCTCAGAAAATACGCATATTATATCCCCATAAAAGTGGACCTTATGCATTCCGAGGGGCCGGACCTGAAGGAAACCATCGAAAGAATGATCCGCACAAGCCGTGCTCTTTCGTAATTCCGGTAATTCAACATTAGCCGGGCCCTGCTTGTTAAATCTAAAGTAAAATCAAAACCTCATAACCGAAATGATTGAAAAAATCCAACAGACAGCTGACTATATCAAAAACAAAATAGGTCCGATGCCCAGCACGGCCATTATCCTCGGAACCGGCCTTGGCGCACTCGTGGACCATATCACTGACCAGGTGAAAATCCCCTACACCGAGATTCCGAACTTCCCTGTATCCACCGTTGAGGGCCATTCGGGCAACCTGATATTCGGCAAACTCGGCAGCAAGCCGGTCATGGCCATGCAGGGACGTTTCCACTACTATGAAGGCTATGATATGAAGGAGGTGACCTTCCCTGTGCGCGTGATGAAAGCCCTCGGCATCGATACCCTTTTCGTAAGCAATGCTGCCGGCGGAATGAACAAGGAATTCCGTGTGGGCGACATCATGATAATCACCGACCACATTAACCTCTTCCCCGAGAATCCCCTTCATGGCAAGAACGACGACCGTCTGGGCCCGCGCTTCCCTGCCATGACCAAAGCCTACGATCACGATCTTGTGGCCCTCGCCGACAAAATCGCGGCCGAGAAAGGCATACGCGTGATGCACGGTGTGTATGTAGGCACCCAGGGCCCGACTTTCGAGACACCCGCCGAATATGAGTATTTCAGAATTATCGGAGGTGATGCCGTTGGAATGTCGACCGTTCCCGAAGTGATTGTGGCCAATCACGCCGGAATAAAGGTGTTCGGCGTATCCGTCATCACCGACCTCGGCGGAAAAGAAGTGATGGATGTCCCCACCCACGAGGAGGTACAGAAAGCCGCCATGGAGGCCCAGCCGAGAATGATGGAAATAATGCGTGAGCTCGTGGAACGCGCAGAGTGAAAACCTTCGTCAGTAACAACAATGAGCCAGGAAACAGAAATTTCGTCAATCGGCGAGTTCGGTCTTATCGACCGTCTGACGGCAGGAATAGAACCTGTAAATAAATCCACCATAACAGGTGTGGGCGACGACTGCGCCGTGGCGCGTTATCCCCAGACCGATGTTCTGGTCACAACCGATATGCTCCTTGAGGGAGTGCATTTCGACCTCACCTACGTTCCCCTCAAGCATCTTGGCTACAAAGCCGCTGTGGTCAACTTCTCGGATATCTACGCCATGAACGGCACCCCGAGGCAGATTACCGTGGGTCTTGCCGTTTCCTCGCGTTTCACCGTCGAGCACATGGAGCAGCTTTACGCCGGCATCAGGCTTGCATGCAATGTATATGGCGTGGATCTGGTGGGCGGCGACACCACGGCATCACGTTCGGGCCTCGTGATAAGCATCACCTGTATAGGCGATGTGGAGCCTGATAAAGCCGTGAAACGCTCCGGAGCCAAAGACACTGACCTGATTTGCGTAAGCGGTAACCTCGGCGCAGCCTATATGGGTCTGCAGCTGCTTGAAAGGGAAAAAACGGCATCGGCCGGAAACAAGGATTTCGTGCCAGAATTCGGTGGAAAAGAGTATCTCATTGAGCGGCAGCTCAAGCCCGAAGCACGGCGCGATATCGTAGAGGCTTTGGCCAAAGGCGGTATCACTCCCACATCGATGATCGACATCAGCGACGGCCTTTCCTCCGAACTCATCCACATATGCAAGGAAAGCCATACGGGCTGCCGCATTTACGAAGACCGCATCCCCATCGACTATCAGACTGCCGTAATGGCCGAGGAACTGGGAATGAATCTGGTGACCGCCGCTCTCAACGGAGGCGAGGATTACGAACTTCTTTTCACCGTTCCGCTCCACCAGCACGACGCCGTCAGCAAAATCGAAGGCGTGAAAGTCATCGGCCATATAACCAAACCCGAGCTTGGCACCGCAATGATTACCCGCGACGGCGCCGAGATGCCCCTCCGCGCCCAGGGCTTCAACCACATGGCCGCCGACCCCGCCGAACAGCCCACCGCCTGAAACCACCCTCCCCCCTGATAATTCCCCAACTAACAAAACGATGCATCAT
>VSPV01000053.1 GCA_009775605.1 Paramuribaculum sp. | reverse complement strand
CCCTATCTCCGACCAGTCCAACCCGTCCGACCGCTCCGAATCCTCCGAAGGCTCCGAATAATCCGAAATCTCCGAAATCTCCGAAGCCTCAGAACCCTCCGAGCCCCTCTCCCAATCAGAGGCGGAGCCTCGGAGAGCGCGACGCCGCACATGGCGCAAGCATGGGCCACAGACATTACAATATGCGAGGCAAGCAAAGATGCGTGCCTCGCATATCGTTACTTCCCCCTCCTTTGTCTCCCAAAAAATTGGGCGTTTCCCCAAGTAGTGTTATCTTTGCAGCGAAAACCAGTCATCCCAAAGAATTCCCTTGAGGTTATCCCGACTATATATTATTCTCACTGTGGCCGTTATGGCCCTGTCACTGGCAGCATCCGCAGGACGTTCCGGACAATCGCCCGCCGAGCCCCCTATCCAGCTCCCGGCCGACTCCGCGCGTGCCGACGCGTATCTCGACTCCCTGCTGTCCGCGCCCTCACCTGACTCCCTGCCACATCTCACCACTGCGCAGAAGCGCCGCGAGCGCCTCAGCGGCGACGGCGCTCCCTCCGATAGCGCCGACACCTCGGCATCGGCAAAAGGCCCACGCATAATCCGTTATAAAGTCGATCTCGACAACAAGGTTGACATCGCCGCCAAGGACTCCATAGTGCTCATAGGCCAGAACAACGCCAACCTATATGGCGACTGCAAGGTGACCTACGGCGACATCTCCCTCGATGCCGCAAGCATAGAGATGAACCTCGACAACAACATGGTCTACGCCGTGGGCGTTCCCGACAGCTCCGGAACCGTACAGGGCTCGCCTGTATTCACCGACAACGGCACAAGCTACAAGTCGAAGACCATGCGCTACAACTTCAAGACCGAGAAGGGTTTCATCACCGACGTGATCACCGAGCAGGGCGAAGGCTACCTCACCGGAGGCACCTCCAAGAAAATCGACAAGAACACCTTCTATCTCGAAAACGGACGCTACACCACCTGCGACAACCACGACGACCCCCACTTCTACCTCCAGCTCACCAAAGCGAAGGTGCGCCCGAAAAAAGACATTGTGACCGGTCCCGCCTACATGGTTCTCGCCGGTCTCCCCCTCCCCCTCGCCGTTCCCTTCGGTTATTTCCCCTTCTCTGAGAAATATTCCAGCGGCATTATCTTCCCCACCTTCGGCGACGACTACAACCGCGGATTCTATCTCAGCAACGGAGGATACTATTTCGCCATTAACGACAATATTGACCTCGCCCTCACCGGAGAGCTCTACACCAAAGGCTCGTGGGGACTGCAGGCGCGCTCGGCCTACGTGAAGCGCTACCGCTATTCCGGAAGCTTCAACATCAGCTATCTCCGCACGGTACTCGGCGACAAAGGACTGCCCGACTATTCACGGCAGACCAACTTCCAGGTGCTGTGGAACCACACCCAGGATGCAAAGAGCAATCCCATATTCAACTTCTCGGCCTCGGTAAACTTCACCACATCGGGCTACTCGCGCAACGACCTCAACAGCTACTACAGCAACTCCTTCACCGAGAACACCAAAAGCTCCACCGTCAACTTCACATACCGTCCGCCGGGCTCGAAATGGAGCTTCTCCGGAACCGCCAACATAGCCCAGCGCTCCAACGACTCCACCCTTGCCGTGTCGTTCCCCAACTTCACCGTCACTATGTCGCAGACCAATCCGTTCAAGCGCAAGCGTGCCGTTGGCAACGAGCGGTGGTATGAGAAAATAAAGCTGTCTTATTCCGGTCAGTTCAGCAACTCACTGACCGCCAAGCAGGACGAGTTCTTCAAGAAAAGCCTTATAAAGGACTGGCGCAACGGCATGCGTCATTCGGTGCCGATTTCAGCCACATTCAATGCCTTCAATGTGCTGAACATTACCCCCAGCGTCACACTCAACGACCGCATGTATTCCTCGAAAGTGCGTCGCCAGTGGGACCCCAACGCAGCCCGTGAGATCTGCGACACAAGCTATAACTTCTACAACGTGTGGGATTTCAATGCCGCCGTGTCTATGTCCACCAAAATCTACGGTTTCTGGAAACCGATGAAGTTCCTCGGCGACCGCGTGAAGATGATCCGCCACGTGATGACGCCTACCGTCAGCTTCTCGGCCGCCCCCGACTTCGGTTCGCCCTTCTTCGGATATTACGGCACCTACGATTATCTCGACACCGAGGGTAAGATGCAGCAGCGCAAATACTCGCTCTTCCCCAACTCGCTGTTCGGTGTGCCCGGAACCGGAAAGACCGGTACCGTGAGCTTCTCGCTGGCCAATAACCTTGAGATGAAGGTGAAATCAGACAACGACAGTATCGACGAGAAAAAAGTGTCGCTCATCGAGAACTTCTCCATATCCCAGAGCTACAACTTCGCCGCCGACTCTCTCAACTGGAGCAACATCAACACCTCGCTGATGCTCCGTCTGGTCAAGAACTTCAACCTCAATCTCTCGGCCGTGTGGGATGTCTACACCTACCAGCTCAACTCGGCCGGAAACCCCGTGCGCGTCAACATCCCGCGCTGGAAAGCAGGCAAAGGCATCGGCCGCCTGTCAAGCACCGGCACCTCGTTCTCCTACACTTTCAACAACGATACCTTCAAGAACCTCTTCGGCCGTAACAAAGACAAAGACAAGAACAACGACAAATCCGCCAACTCCACTCCAAAGGACAGCGGCTCCCTGCGCGGACGCATGCCCGGCGCCGACGATGATACCGAAGAGAATTCCAATGAAACCGAAATTGGCCCCAACGGCTACATGGTATGGGAAGTGCCCTGGAGTCTCTCGCTCAACTATTCCGTGAGCTACGGTTACGGCGAGTTCAACAAACGCAAGATGGAGTACGATGGCCGAATCACCCAGAACCTCAGCCTGTCGGGCAACATACGCCCCACACGCCACTGGAATTTCGGATTCACCGCCAGCTACAATTTCGACACCCACAAGCTCGCGTATATGAACTGCAACATATCTCGCGACCTCCACTGCTTCACCATGACGGCAAGCTTCGTGCCCGTGGGCCCGTACAAAAGCTACAACTTCCATATTTCCGTAAACTCCTCACTCCTTCAGGACCTCAAGTACGACAAGCGCTCCTCTCTTTCCAACGGCGTGAACTGGTATTGATTTCCATATCTGTTAACTCCGGATGGCGAGGGTGCGTCATAATGGTACCGCCGCCTAAACTATCGGCGCCGCTGAGGCGTTGTAGAATTACGTGAAAACTATTGATTTGTGAGGAAATTTCTACATATCGTCAAGAAAACGGTGCTGTGGGCTATAGCTATAGTCCTGGCTCTTGTAGTGATAATTCCGGCGGTGCTTTATATCCCCGCCGTGCAGAATCTGGCTAAAGACATAGCGGTCAAGGAAGTAAAGAAATCATCGGGGCTTGACATCTCCATCGGTTATCTGCGTCTGCGCTTCCCCCTCACCCTCGTGGTAGACGGCGCGACGGTGCGCGAGGCCTCAGGCGACACCATGGTCAGTGCCGCGAAGATGAATCTCGACGTGGCCTTTCTTCCGCTGCTGCGCGGACGCCTCGACGTGAAGGAAGCATCGCTTTCAGATGTCATGTACCGTATGGGCAACCCCGACTCCGCCATGCAGCTCACTGCAAGAATCAACAGCTTCGTGACCCGCTCCACATCCTCCAATCTCTCGTTCAGCGACATCGCGATAGGCCCCACCGTGCTCGACGGGGCCGACGTTGTTCTTTCAATGAAAGATACCGTTACCGAATCGCGCGCCGACACCACCGCCTCCAAGCCCATGCGGATTTCCGCGCCTGAAATAGAGCTGCGCAATGTCCGCTTCCGCATGGCCATGCTCCCCGTCATCGACTCCATGGACGTCACCGTGCCGCTGGCGCGTCTGGCCGACGGAATAATAGACATGGGACTAAAAAAAATCACAGCCTCATCCCTTACCGTCGATTCCGTTACGGCTGCCTATCTCACCCCCTCCGCGGAATTTCTCAAAACTTACCGGCCCCGCACCGACTCCGCCCGCGTCGACAGCAGCGTAACAACGCCTGCCGATGCATGGACAATCACAGCCGGTCATCTCGGCCTCACGGGGCGCCACGCGCTCTACGCCATGCGTGGAGCCGAACCCGTGCCGGGCTTTGACGTAAACTATATCGAGGCGACAGGCATCGACCTCAGTGTCGACTCGTTCTACAACCACGGCGTGGAAATCACCGTGCCTCTGCGCCGTTTCGCCGCCCGCGAGCGCTCCGGCCTTTCCATACAGGGCAGCGGAACATTCGCCATGGACTCCGCCAGAATGGAGGCACGCGACTTCAACATTTCCACCGTTTTCTCTCACCTCGCCTTCAACGGCATGATGGGCATGGGCGACCTCGCCCGGGACCCCTCGCTGCCTCTCCGGCTCGATGCCGACGGGACAATTGGCCTGGCCGACGTGGAGATGTTCATGCCCTCCCTCTCGCCCATGCTGAGAAGCGTGCCGCGCACCTCCGACATCAACCTCCTTGCCCGCGTTCACGGCACCTCGGGCAGCCTCGACATCGACACCGTCAGCGCCTCGATGCACCGTTACCTCTCGGTGCTCGCCTCCGGCCACATCGACAATCCCATGGACTTCAACAGCATGAACGGCCGCGTGGACATAGACGGCACCCTGACCGATGTGAACTTCATCAAGCCCACCCTGCTTGAAGCGAAAATGGCCCGCGAGGTCAACATCCCGCCCACGCGCATCAAAGGCCGCATAAACTATTCGCCCGGACTGGTGGACGGTAAAGTGGCCGTAATCACCGGCAAGGGCAATATGGCTCTCGACGGCCGCTGGCAGCAGAAAGCCAAAGGCTACGATGCCACCCTCGACATCAAGGACTTCCCGGTGGCATCTTTCATGCCCTCGCTCGGAGTAGGCAATGTGACCCTTACGGCCAAGGCCAAGGGCCACGGCTACGACGTATTCTCTCCCGCCACCTCCCTCACAGCCGCTGTCAATCTCGGCAGTGCCGTCTACAACGGCGAGGAGCTGCGCAATGTTTCCGTCAACGCGCGCCTCGACAAATCGATGCTCAACGCCGACATCCTCTCGCGCAACCCGGCTCTCGACATGGACGCCACCCTTTCATGCGATCTCGCGCAAGGCGACTACCGCTGGCGCCTCGACGGCGACGTGCAGCACATCGACCTTCAGTCCTTCCATCTCGCCGACAATACCATGTTCGGAGCCATGCAGCTCGATTCCGACGGCTCTTTCGACCCGCGCACCGGCTTCATCGACGCACGCGCCACCGTAAACCGTCTGGACTGGACGCTGGGCGACGACCGCATTACAGCGCCGGAAATCACAGCCTCGTTCAAAGCCGACTCGACAACCTCGGCCAAACTCACCACGGGCGATCTCACAGCCGATTTCCATGCCCTGTGCAATCTCGACTCTCTTACGCGATCGATCACTCTCACTTCCGAGAACCTTAAAAAGGAACTCGCCACATTCCATCTCGCCATCGACACGCTCCAGTCCACTCTCCCCCACATGCAGCTGGACATGAACATGGGAAGCAACAACCTCGTGGCCCGCTATCTCGCTTACAGCAAGATATCGCTGAAATCAGCCCGTATGACTCTCAGCAACGACTCTATCGTAAGGTTCTCCTCGCGTGTGCTCGGACTCACGTCCGGCACCGTGCGCACCGACACCATCACCTTCTCCGGCCGTCAGCGCGGGCGCTACCTCCTCTACACCCTCGCCATGAACAACCGCAAGGGGACATTCGATGACTTCGCCCATGTGCAGCTCAACGGCTTCATTGGTGGCGACCGGCTTGCCGCAATGATCAACCAGAGCGACATCGCAGGCCGTCAGGGCTTCCGCATAGGCCTCACTTCGGTAATGAAGCCCGATTCCTCGCTGGTGGTGAAACTCGTGCCCCGCGCGCCGGTTATCGCCTACAAGAAGTGGAGGCTGAACACCGACAATTTCATTTCATTCAACTTCCCCCACAAGCATCTCGACGCCAATCTGGAGCTTAAGAGCGACAGCAGCATGCTGAGCATACGCACAGCCCACGCCGAAGCCTCCGACACTCTGGGCCTTCATGACATGGACCGTCAGGACGACGTGAGGATACGCCTGGCCAATATCAATCTTGCCGACTGGCTCTCAATCTCACCCTTCGCTCCCCCGATTAAAGGCGTTCTCGGTGCCGACATGCTCGTTCACTGGGATCCGCGCCGTATTTCCGAATTCACCGGCAACGGCGACATTGACCTCAACGATCTCTACTACGGACGTGACCGCGTGGGCTCATTCACCCTGCGAACCGATGTGCGCACCGGCAACCGCGGTCTGCACGCCAACGTGGACCTTCTGGTTGACAGCGTGAAAGTAATCACCGCAAACGGCGTGCTCAACGACAGCACCCTCGCCACTCCCTTCCTTCTGGACTTCTCCATGATACGGTTCCCGCTGCGCACCGTCAATCCCTTCCTGCCCAAGGATGTGGCACAGCTGCGCGGAATGCTCAACGGCCAGATGAAAATAACGGGCGACATGGCGTCGCCCGTGTTCAACGGATTCATTGATTTCGATTCCACAGCAGTGAAAGTGGGAATGACCGGCGCAAGCTACCCCTTCTCCGAAGAAAAGGTACCGGTTGACAGCAACGTGGTACGTTTCAGCAACTTCACAATCGGCGGCCTCAACGGTCACGACCTGGCGCTTAACGGCACCGTGGACATACGGAGTCTTACCAACGTGCTGATCGACCTCACGGCCAAGGCTTCCGACATGCAGATTGTCAACTCCTCGCGTCCGCGCGGCGCCAGCGTCTACGGCAAGGCCTTCGTGGATCTCGATGCCTCCGTAAAGGGGTCTATGAGTTTCCTCGATGTTGACGCGCGCCTGAATGTCCTTCCCGGCACAAACGTCACATACGTGATGACCGGTGCTTCGGATTCACGCATAGTCTCCCGCAACGAAGGCTCGATGGTGCGTTTCGTCCAGTTCTCCGACACCACTCAGGTCGAAGAAGCCGATACCATAGTCAAGCCGCAGATGATGATGAACCTCGATGCCGCTCTCACCGTCTCCTCCGGCTCGACCATAAACGTAGACCTTTCACCCGACGGCAAAAACAAGGCGTCGATAGAGGGAGAAGGTACCCTGAACTACACCATGACACCTATGAGCGACGGCCGCATAGTGGGGCGCTTCAACATCAACAAGGGTTTCGTGCGCTATTCACCTCCCTTCATGTCGGAGAAAAACTTCACCTTCCAGGAAGGGAGTTATATAGCCTTCAACGGCCCGATGCTCAATCCCGTGCTCAACATCAAGGCGGTGGACCGTCTGAAGGCCAACGTGACCCAGCAGGGCCAGAACTCCCGTCTGGTGAACTTCGACATCGCGCTTTCGGTCACCAACACCCTTCAGGACATGAACGTGTCCTTCGACCTCTCCACCAACGACGACCTCACCATAGAGAACGAGCTTTCATCCATGTCGCCCCAGCAGCGCGCCAACCAGGCCATGAACATGCTCCTCTACAACGTCTATACCGGCCCTGGCACCAAAGGCAACGCCAATCTTTCGGGCAACCAGCTGTTCTCGTTCCTCGAGTCGCAGATCAACTCCTGGGCCGCCAACAA
This sequence comes from Paramuribaculum sp., assembly GCA_009775605.1. Classification (GTDB taxonomy): domain Bacteria; phylum Bacteroidota; class Bacteroidia; order Bacteroidales; family Muribaculaceae; genus Paramuribaculum. The sequence continues at coordinate 7,839 of VSPV01000053.1, read as the reverse complement.
CATCAAGGGCGTGGACATCTCCTTCGGAATCGACCAGTATGACAAGACCACCGACGGCAGCAGCTCCACCACCACCAGCTATTCCTACCGCGTGAGCAAATCGCTCTTCAATGACCGAATAAAGATTGTGGTCGGCGGCAACTATTCCACCGACGCCGATGCCGACGAGAATTTCGCCCAGAATCTCATCAACGACATCTCGTTTGAGTATATGCTCAACCGCAGCGGGTCGATGTATGTGCGCCTGTTCCGCCATGTGGGCTACGAGAGCATTCTCGAGGGCGAAATCACCCAGACCGGCGTGGGATTCGTGCTCCGCCGCAAAATCAACAGTTTCCGCGACATCTTCCGTCTGCGCCGTCCGCCCAAAAAGCTTCCTCCGCTCGAAAAAGCCGCGACAGCCGACACCGCCGCAACCCCTGTAATTTCAAAAGAAATTGACACGAAATGAAGTCATCACGTATCCTTTCAGCCGCTCTTCGCCTCTGTGCGGTCATGGCAGTGACCGCCATTGCCGCCGCGTGCTCCACGACAAAGCGCCTCGGAGCTGACGACATCCTCTATACCGGCGTGAAGAAAATCAACATCATCCCGCAGGGGCAGGAAAAGCCCGCGCCCGGCATAGCCTCCGATGTGAAGGACGCCGTAAACGTCAAGCCCAACAATTCCCTCATCTCCCCTTATATACGCTATCCCTTCCCCCTGGGGCTATGGGTCTACAACAACTGGCCGAATCCCCCCAAGGGTTTCCGCCACTGGCTCTACGAGAAACTCGTGGCCGAGCCAGTGCTGATTTCCGACGTGCGCCCCGAGGTACGCACTAAGATGATCGACGAGATTCTTGACAACAACGGCTATTTCTCAGGTTCGGCATCCTATAAGCTCATCAAGGGAAAGAACCCCAAGAAAGCCCGCATTCTCTACGATGTGAACCTCGGCCCGGAGTATCTCATCGACTCCGTTGAGCTGCTTCCCGACACCTGCCGCCTCAACCATCTGATCGACTCAGTGGCCATGAAGAGCAAATATTTCCGCCCCGGCAGCCGCTACTGCACTGATTCGCTCAACGCCGTCCGCGTAAACATCACCAATGCCATACGCAACCGCGGATATTACTTCTTCCGCCCGGAATATCTGGAGTTTCTGGCCGACAGCACCATCACACCCCACAGGATAGCCATGAGGCTGGTTACCGTAAGGAATATGCCTCCCGGCGCCAACAGCCGCTGGACCACCGGCGACATCACCACCCGGATTTACCGCAACCAGGGAGGAGGAACGCCCGACACCACCGAGACGCGTCGCGGTACCATAATACGCATGCTGCCGTCGAAATTGCGCGACGGCCTGATTCCCGGATGCATCACCTTCCGCGAGGGGCGCACCTTCTCTGTGCGCGACATGAACCGCACACAGACCTACCTGTCGCGTCTTGGAATCTTCAACAGCATAGAAATCAACGCCATTCCCGATTCCACACGCCGTAATGTGCTCAATGTGGATATAGCATGTACATACGACGCCCCCCTTGAGGCCATACTCGAAGTCAACGCCACATCCAAAAGCAACAGCTATCTCGGCCCGGGCCTGAATTTCCGCATCACCGACAACAACATTTTCGGCGGCGGCGAAAAACTCTCCGTAGGAATCAACGGCAGCTACGAATGGCAGACCGGCCGCGGCCACTCCTCCATCTTCAACTCCTACGAGGTGGGCCTGCAGACCTCGCTGGCATTCCCCCGCCTGCTTGCGCCCCGCTTTATTCCGCGCACGCGCCGCGAACTCAACTGGACCCGAATCACCCTCGGCGCCGACCTCCTCAACCGTCCCCATTACTTCAACATGGCCCGCTTCGAGGCATCGTTCAATTACGACTGGCGAGCCACACGCCATGTCAACAACACCCTGACCCTCTTCAAAATCACCTATATCAACCTCATGCACTCCACAGAGGAGTTCGATTCCATAATGAACGCCAACGAGGCGATAGCGCAGAGCTTCCGGAGCCAGTTCATACCGCAGATGGCTTTCGGCTACACCTACGACCGCATGATTGACCCCGACAACGGCATCAACTGGCAGTTCACCGTCCAGGAGGTAGGAAACGTATTCTGGAGCATCTACCGGCTTGCCGGCCATCGCGGAGAGAAAAAGCTCTTCGGCATTCCATTCTCGCAGTTTATCAAGGGTTCCACCCAGTTCATCTACAACCGCCGCCTCGGCTCGGGCGACCACTGGCTCGTGAGCCGCGCCGCCGTGGGTGCCGCGCATGCCTACGGCAACTCCACCCAGGTGCCCTACAGCGAGCAGTTCTACGTGGGTGGCGCCAACTCTGTGCGTGCCTTCACCGTGCGCTCCATAGGCCCTGGCAGCTACCGCGTTCCCAAGGACCAGGTGAACGGCTACTTCGACCAGACCGGTACCTTCAAATTCGAGTTCAACGTGGAATACCGCTTCCCCATCTACGGGCCGCTCCACGGCGCCGTGTTCTTCGACTCGGGCAACGTGTGGCTTCTCAAAAAAGACCCTAACCGTCCGGGCGGCGAGCTTCAGGGCAGCCGGTTCCTGCGCGACCTTGCCACCGGCACCGGCGTGGGACTGCGTGTCGACATAGGCATGCTTGTGGTGCGCGGCGACCTCGGCATCGGAATCCACGCTCCCTATGCCACCGGCCACGGCGGTTACTACAACATGGAATCTTTCCGCAAGTCACTCGCCTTCCACCTGGCCATCGGCTACCCGTTCTGACCGGGAACGGATTAATTCATTTGCGGCGATACTTTATTCCCGACGGCTCGCTCACATGTCCGTTGGCGTCAACCGTCAGCGGGATAAACGTCACAATCCAGCTACGCCCCGGAAATACCCTCGGGCAGTAGAGCTTTATTTCGTTCCATCCCGCTTTCAGGGGAATTCTGGCAGGTTCCCTCATCCAGCACAGCTGCTCGTCGGTATAAGGCGTCTCCTCTGGGCCAAGCTGATGCCATGTATGGTCAAAATACCGGTATTTCCCCGGTTCATTCCATTCCTTGGGCGGAAAAATCTCAGTATCGCCTGAAAACAGACGTCCCTGCGCCTCCCAGAGGCCTTGGTATCCAATACCGTCGGACACTCGGTCGGAGCGCGCGGGAGCCTCAAAGCCCACCCACGCCGCTATTGTCGTGTCACGCCCGGCGTATATCTCCGTTGTCATCCATGCGTCCATGGTCGGCAGCATTTTCACACCGTTCTTCTCACACAGTTTCTGTATGTCCACCACGCCGCCCTGCACGTCGCGCCACTCCATGCTTTCGGGTGCCGTGCCGCGTGCCTGCGGGAGGGTTACACGCCAGGGAATATCCGCGTTGGCCACCCACCGCATATCCCAGTCGTAAAGAAAACTGTCGCGGTGACATGCCAGCCGCGACTCGAACTCTCTGAGACGCGAATAGGCCTCAGTGCCCGGCATAGGCGTCATGCTTTCATCGGCCAAAGAGGAACGTTCGCCTCCGCACCACACGCTTTCCGCAAAAGCCAGGAGGCCGTCGGGCATACCGTTGTGAGGGAGAATACGGGATTTGTCGGCCACTCTCACATCATTCCACAGGCAGAGGATGCCTCCGAGGGCAAGACTGTCGCCTGCCTCCTTGCCGCAATGCCGGTGAAGAAAATAGCGTGTGGTATTGCCTATGGGATGGTCCAGGTTGAGATACCCTTGGTAGGAATCGATATAAGGGCCGGAATACGTGCCCGTTGCCTCTATCTCCTCGCCGGTTTTTGCCGACCATATCTGGCGTACGGTAGTGTTCGCCACCGGCAGCCCCGGATTCCACGACACCGGCGTGCGGCCCGAATCCTTCACAATCTTCTCCACAAACCCCATGAACTCTTCCGGATTCGAGATATGCACCTCGTCGGAGCCGATATGTATATAGGGGCATTCATCGCCTATCTCATCAAAAAACTCTTTCAAGCACACTTCAAGAACCTTCATCCCTTCGGGCGTGGCCATTCCGAATCCGAAAGCGGCGTCGAAGTAACTGCTGTGGCCCGGCATGTCGATTTCCGGAATCACGGTTATGCCCCGCTCCTTGGCGTAGGCTATCACATCGCGTATCTCGTCGTAGGAATAGAAGCGTCCGGTATCGCGCCCCTTGCGCTGATAAGCAGGGTCGTTAAGACGCGGATATGCCTTGCTCTCGATTCGCCATGCCGGATAATCGGTGAGATGCCAGTGGAAAGAATTTATCTTGTAGTCCGACATCAGGTCGAGTTCGCGTTTCAGAGTATCCACGCTTCGGAAATTTCTTCCGGTGTCGTGCATGAATCCTCTCAGGGAAAACGCAGGCCAGTCCCTTACGGTAACGTCAGGCACCCGGCCGTCAGCACCGGTGAGCTGCTTCAGGGTGGCCTTGCCCCATACGAGTCCCCGGGCGTCACGTGCCCGGATTACGGCGCGTCCTCCTTTGATCTTAAGAGTATAACCTTCGGGAGCCATATCCATCCGGGGATTGATTCTCGCATCCACACTTTTAAGCTTCATCGGCGTGCCGTTCCCCTGCCGTAATTCTTTTGGAGCGGGTATGAGATTGCGGACTATATCGGCATTACCGGCCGTCGCCATAAACGACAGTCCTACAGCTAGAGCAACAAACACAAGATATTTTTTCATGATACAAAAATTTAAGGCGTTTAGTCTGGGGTTACTGATAACCGTACACAAAAATAGATATTTTTCATCAAATATTTTTTTCGAAAAAACGCCAAAGATTTTTTTGATTTTTTCTTGGAACTTGAAAGAGAAAAATTATAACTTTGCGCCCTGTAAAAAACGTCGGATTGAATATGTCCAGAAATGGTGATCACGGACAGCAGATGCTGTTCACCAAAATGCATGGAATAGGCAATGATTACATTTATATGCATTGCCCCGACGGAACTCCCCCCTTCATTGAGCAACTTTCGATTGAGATGAGCCGTCCCCACACAGGCGTGGGTGCCGACGGCATAATCCTTATTCTCCCTTCGGAAGTGGCCGATTTCAGAATGCGCATTTTCAATGCCGACGGTTCCGAAGCCCGTATGTGCGGCAACGGAAGCCGGTGCGTGGCCAAATATGTGCATGACTACGGCCTTACCGACAAATCGGTGATAACACTCGAGACACTGTCCGGTATCAAGACCCTCACCCTGCATCCCGGGCCCGACGGCTCCGTAAACAGCGTGACGGTCGATATGGGCTTCCCCTCGCTCCTCTGCCCCGAAATCCCCGTAAACCATACCGCCGACAGAATGATCGACTCTCCCGTCGCCACCTCGGCCGGGAATCTGGGGCTCACGGCCGTTTCCATGGGCAATCCCCACGGAGTGGTGTTTCTCGACTCGCTCGACGGCTTCGACGTCCACGGCATAGGCCGCGAACTGGAGACGCACCCCATGTGGCCCGACCGCGCAAACATAGAATTCGCGGTCGTCACCGCTCCCGGCGAGATAACCATGAGAGTGTGGGAACGCGGAAGCGGAGAGACGATGGCCTGCGGAACCGGCGCGTGCGCCGTGGCTGTAGCAGCCTTCACCACCGGACGCGCCCCGCGCCGCTGCCGCATAAAGCTCAGAGGCGGCGATCTCGACATAGAGATAACGCCACAGGGAAATGTGCTGATGACAGGGCCGGCCGCCACGGTATTCGAAGGGCGGTACTTTCTGAAAGACTAACCACATCAACAATCGCATCATGATAAGGGTCAACGACAATTTCACGCTTCTTCCGCAGTCATATCTCTTCTCCGAAATAGCAAGAAAAGTCTCTGACTTCACCGCCTCGCACCCGGTCGAGAAAATAATCCGCATGGGAATCGGCGACGTTACCCGTCCGCTCTGTCCGGCGGCAATCGAGGCCATGCACCTGGCCGTGGACGACGAGGCTTCCTCCTCCACCTTCCACGGCTACGGCCCCGAACAGGGCTACGCCTTCCTGCGCGAGGCCATTGCCGAAAACGACTACCACGCCCGGGGCCTCGACATTTCGCCCGACGATATATTCATTAGCGACGGTGCAAAAAGCGACACCGGCAATATCGGCGACATTCTGGCCCGCGACTGCCGCGTGGCCGTCACCGACCCGGTTTATCCGGTGTATGTGGACACCAACGTGATGGCCGGACGAGCCGGCAAACCGCTGCCCGACGGCGGCTGGAGCGGAATCGAATTTCTGCCCTGCACCGGCGAGAACGATTTCGTGCCCGCGCTCCCCGTCACCTCACCCGACATCATCTATCTCTGTTTCCCCAACAATCCCACGGGAACCGTGCTCACCGCCGGAGAGCTGAAAAAATGGGTTGACTATGCCCTCTCGCACAACGCCCTGCTGCTGTTCGACTCAGCCTACGAGGCCTACGTACGCACCCCAGGCGTTCCCCGCAGCATCTACGAAATAGAGGGCGCCGAGCGATGCGCCATAGAATTCCGGAGCTTCAGCAAGACGGCCGGATTCACCGGCGTGCGCTGCGGCTACACCGTGGTGCCATCAACCCTCAAAGGAATCGACGCCTCGGGACACGAGGTTGAGCTACGCAAGCTCTGGAACCGCCGCCAGTGCACTAAATTCAACGGCGCTTCATATATCTCCCAGCGCGCAGCCGAAGCGCTCTACACACCGCTGGGACGCATTCAGGTTGCCGATACCATCGAATATTACCGCCGCAACGCCTCGATGTTGCTCAAAGGCCTGTCTGAAGCCGGACTCAAGGCCTACGGCGGTGTCGATTCACCATATATCTGGGTCAAGACTCCCGAAGGGATACCCTCGTCGTGGAAATTCTTCGACTATCTTATGGAGCACGCCGGCATTGTCGGCACTCCCGGAGCCGGATTCGGCCGCGCCGGAGAAGGTTACTTCCGGCTCACGGCATTCTCCTCGGCCGACGCCACCGAAGAGGCGTGCCTGCGCCTCTCCCGCCTCGATTTCAAATGACTTTTCTATAATCCAAAATAAAAAAGTAACAGTCTAAACTTTTTTTATTCAATCTTTAACAAATAACAAGCGTTATGTCACAGTTAAGATTCAAAGTTGTCGACGAAGCCTTCAACCGCAAGGCCGAGCCGGTGGAAATTCCCAAAGAACGTCCCGAATCCTATTACGGGAAGTATGTGTTCAACCGTCAGAAGATGTTCCAGTATCTTCCTGCCAAAACATTCGATGCCCTCATCTACGCCATCGACAATAAGGAACCGCTGCCGCGCGAGGTGGCCGATTCCGTGGCCGAAGGTATGAAACGCTGGGCCATCGACAACGGCGCACGCCACTACTGCCACTGGTTCCAGCCACTCACCGAGACAACTGCCGAGAAACACGATGCCTTCGTGGAACACGACGGCAAAGGAAGCGTGATCGAGAAATTCACCGGAAAGCTGCTCGTACAGCAGGAGCCTGACGCTTCGAGCTTCCCCAACGGAGGCATCCGCAACACCTTCGAGGCCCGCGGCTACTCAGCCTGGGATATCTCCTCGCCCGCTTTCATTCTCGGAAACACACTGTGCATTCCCACTATCTTCATATCCTACACCGGCGAGAGCCTCGACTACAAGACCCCGCTGCTGCGCGCCCTCAACAGCGTTGACCGCGCCGCCACAGCCGTCGCCCAGTATTTCGACCCGGAAGTACGCCACGTGAAATCCTATCTGGGATGGGAACAGGAGTACTTCCTGGTGGATGAGTCGCTCTACAGCGCCCGTCCCGACCTGATGCTCACAGGCCGCACCCTCATGGGCCATGAATCGGCCATGAACCAGCAGCTCGAGGACCACTACTTCGGAGCAATCCCGTCGCGCGTGGAAGCCTTCATGCTCGACCTCGAGATT
>VSPV01000052.1 GCA_009775605.1 Paramuribaculum sp. | reverse complement strand
GGATTGGAGGGATTGGAATTATTGGAGTAATTGGAATTATTAGAATTATTGGGAGGAGGAGGGAGGGAGATTATTAGAGGCTACGGGTATTGAAGTGGGAGAGGGATTTTCAAGGATGGGAGATGGGGTGCGGTGAAAAAAATGCCGGGGCGCGGGGAGCGCTCCGGCTATTTTGTAACGGGGGGTTAGGCGATTTGAGAGGATGAGGGGGAGGATGAGGATGTGGGAGAGAGAGGGGATGGGATTAGTGGTTTTCGCTTACTTTGTTGTAGCGGGCGTTGAGGCCTTCGATTACTTCGGCGGTGATGTCGAGGGTGGGATTGAAGTAAACGCCAGCCGATTTGAAGAGGATTGCATCGTAGCCTTTTCCTTTGTTGTAGGAGTTGATGAACGATGTGATGGAATCGTTGAGCTGCTGCTGCTGACGGGCCAGTTCCTGCTGGGTTGACTGCTCCATGCTTGCGAGGGCATTCTGGGCGTCCTGCTGCATTTTGTTGAGCTTGGCTACATCGGCATTGTAGCTTGCCTCTGAAAGATAGCCGTTGGCACGCATCTTCTCTTCAATCTGGGAACCGAAGCGCTGGATTTCCTGGGCGCGGGAGTTGCGGGCGCTCTCAAGCTTTGAGAATGCACGGATGCTTGCCTCACGGAAATCCTTGGCGAGATTATAATTGGCGGTGATGGAGTCTTCATCGATATAGCGGATGTTGACCTGAGCGCCAGCCTTAGCCTCAGCGGGAGCGGCATCAGCGGAAGCGGTGTTACCGTTTCCGGCATTGTTGCCACAGGCGGTGAATAAAACAGCGGCCATCATGAGGAGGGAGGCTTTAACAGACTTTTTCATTGCGAAAATTTTCAATAACGGATAGTTTAAATTACTTTTCTTGACTTGAATGAGCGCAGGTGATATTGCGGTCACGCAACGCTTTGTTCTGGCTTACATGCCCCGACGGGAATTTGCCATTTTTAACAAAAAGGACTTTCACTCCGAGAGCAATCAGGGCTAATCCGAGAAGTGCGATGCTAAGAAGCAATGTGAGAAGCCATGTTTCCATGAGTGATTGTAGGTTTTGCAGTGCAAATATAGGAAAGGTAAGAGAATTTTTCGCTATAAGTCAATTTTATTTTGTAACTTGTGCTCGTGTTAGCAGCGTTTTTAACAAATTTTCAAAACTGCTCAGACTCGTTAATAACCCAAACTAATAATAACAAAATAATCTGACATGAAAGTAGCAGATCTCAATCCGAAACAGGTGTTCAGCATCTTCGATGATATCACCCGTATTCCGCGTCCGTCGAAGAAAGAGGAGAAGATACGCCAGTATCTTCTTGACTTTGCCAAAAAGCATAATCTCGAAGCCAAGACCGACAAAGTAGGCAATGTGCTCATCAAAGCCCCCGCAACTCCCGGACACGAGCAGGCTCCTACGGTTATACTTCAGGGCCACATGGACATGGTGTGTGAGAGCAACGATAAATCCTTCAATTTCGAGACAACCCCGATTACCACTATAGTTGACGGCGAATGGGTTCACGCCGACGGCACCACACTGGGCGCCGACAACGGCATAGGCGTTGCTGCCTCCCTGGCCGTCATGACCGACCCGGAATGCATACACGGGCCTCTCGAAGCCCTCTTCACCATGGACGAGGAAACCGGCATGACCGGAGCCTTCGGCCTGGGAGAAGACATGATAACGGGCAAAATCCTCATCAACCTCGACTCGGAAGACGATGCCGAACTGTTTGTGGGCTGCGCCGGCGGCGTAGATACCGTATGCACTTTCAAATACAACCGCTCATTCGCCCCGAAGGACTTCGCATATTATAAGATAGATGTTTCAAAGGGTCAGGGCGGACACTCCGGAGGCGACATCCATCTGGGACGTGCCAACGCCAACAAGATACTTGCCCGCTTCCTCTTCGACCTCTCGAAGAAGCATGAGATCGCTCTGGCAGAAATCGACGGCGGCAACCTGCGCAACGCCATTCCCCGCGCCGCCCATGCCATTGTAGGCGTTCATCCCGACCACAAAGAGGCCATGCGTGTGCTTCTCAATGAATATGCGGCTACCATACAGCAGGAATACTCGGATATAGAGCCGACCATGACCATAACCATGGAGACCGTTGAGCGTCCGGAATACAGCATTGACGACGAAACCGCCACCAACATTGTACGCGCCGTTTACAGCGCTCCCCACGGAGTGGTTTCGATGAGCCGCGAACTTGAGGGACTTGTGGAAACTTCCACCAACCTTGCAAGCGTGAAGATGAAAGAGGACAACACCGTAGTGGTGACAACCAGCCAGCGTTCGGCTGTTGACTCCCGCAAATGGGATATAGCCAACCAAGTAGAGGCCCACTTCCTCCTCGCAGGCGCCGAGGTGGTTCACGGTGAAGGCTATCCCGGATGGAAGCCCAACCTGCAGTCGCCCATCATGGAGATGGCCCGCGACGCATACAAAGAGCTTTACGGCATCACTCCGGCCATAAAGGCCATTCACGCCGGACTTGAATGCGGACTCTTCCTCCAGAAGTATCCTTATCTCGACATGGTATCGTTCGGTCCGACACTTCAGAACGTTCACTCGCCGTCCGAGCGCATGAACATTCCGGCAGTTGACCGCTTCTATCAGCAGCTCAAGCTCACTCTGAAAAAAGTAGCCGACAAAAAAGCCTGACATACTCACCTGCCCCGCAAGCACGTGACAGAATAGAAAATCCGCGGGTCATTTACACACACAAGCGTATAATGGCCCGCGGATTATTTTTAACCCCATACCAGGCTTTTTACTACACACCATGAAACACCCTAAGGCGGCAATACTGCTTCTTGCGATTACGATTCCCGCACTTTATGCGCAGCAGCCGAAACCGGCAAAGAACGCCGCTGCAAACAAAACCGCGACAGAAGCTAAAGCCGAAACAGAAAGCGAGGAATTTCTTGACACCGACACGCTGACCCATCCGCATCCGCCGATGCTGCTGACGGTAGAGCGTCTGACCGAACGCGATTATATAGAAGTCGCGAATCGTCTGGGCGTGGAACCGGAAGCAATCAAGGCCGTGGTTGACATTGAGGCCGGAAAAGAGCACCGTGGCTTTTTCAAGCCCGGACTGCCGCTTATAAACTTCGACCTGACGATGTTCAGGAAGTTCGCAGGAAAAGCGGGAATCAACCTTGCCAAATACAACCGCACGCACGCAGCCGTATTCAACCGGCCCAACGCACGCGCGCACGGCTCGACACAGGCAGCACAGCAGCACCGCCTGCGCACGGCCCGCAGCATCGACGACGAAACTGCCGTGATGGGAACATTCTGGGGAATGTTTCAGATAGGAGGATTCAACTGGAAACTCTGCGGAGCCAAGGATATAGACGACTTTGTAGATAAAATGAGCCGGTCGGAAAGAGACCAGCTCGAACTTTTTGCCAATTTCCTGGTAAGCACCGGCCTTGACCAGCCACTGAAAGCCAAGAACTGGGCTGCCTTCGCGCGGGGCTATAACGGACCGTCGTATGCCCGAAGAGGCTACCATACCCGAATGGCTGCGGCTTACGCGCGCCACAAGCGGGCATCGCGCAATATTTCGGGATTCCCCACCGAACTGTCGCTCGGAATCAAGGAGGATGTGGATTTCACCCCCATGACTCTTGACTCAATAAACTGACACCCGCCACGAGAAGAAAGAACAGCCCCGCTGCTATCCAGACTCGCGAAGAAGCCCGGATATCGAACCACCGACGGTTTACCACCGCCACCAGAGTGCAATAAAGAACGGAATCGAGAGTAATGCCAACGCCGGCTCCGGCAAGTCCCCACAAAGAATATCCGGCGATGACACAGACAGCCATAATCAGCGCTCCGACGCATTCAGTGAGCATGAACTGTCTGGGTGAGCCTTTGGCGAGAATCACAAACGCCATATTCCATGAGAGGACTCGAGCAACAAACGAAGGCGCCGCACAAACGAGCATGGGTGCTACCTGCAAAAACGACCCGTCGTAAAACAAACGTACAAGCCACGGTGACAAAAATATAAATGCAGATGCGCCTATGGCGGCCAGAGGAAGGAACACCATGCATTCGTGACGCATCATAAGCTCCACGCGGCGGGAATGGGAAGACTGCGCCGATATGCGTGGAAAATATTCCATGGCCATAGCGCTGAAAATTACGCCTACATATCTCACAGACATCTGATAGCCGGCCTGATAGAGACCGACGGAGTCAAGCCCTCCACCAAATCCGATAAAAGTCACGACGGCGTATCCCGCCGCCACAGAAAGGAAGCCACTCATAGTCATAGCGGCCGACATTTTCAGTAGCGTACCGTAAGCATAGTTACTGCCCTCCCCTTTTCTATATTTTTCAGGGACTGCGCGACGACCTTTGGCATAAAATACAATGGCAGAAACTACAGAAGTCACAAGCACAATCAGCGCGATACCCCACATATTTCTGAGATTCCATACAATAACACATGCAGGAACCAGAGCGAGCAAAGCACTCAGAGAAGATGCGGAAGCAAGAGAACGCAAACGGCCCGAACCCTGAAGAACCGCGCTTTCACCACCGCTTACGGAATTGAATATGACAGCACCCGCCACAAACGCAAACAGAGGCCACAGAGCAATAAAGCCAAAAGAAACAGTGCTCAGAAGAGGCGAGAGCAACAGGACGAGGCCGGCAGCGCATAATCCGGAAATCAAAGCGAGATGACGCACAGCATGTACAGTGCGGGCGCTTTCGACGGGGGACGCGGAGGCAATAACCCTGACGCCGGATGTCTTGAGACCTGATGAGACAAAAGAACCTGCCATTTCGCAGACGAGCGACAGAATCCCGAGCATTCCCACTCCCGAAGCACCCACGGCAAGAGCAACAACCTTCGCCCGAACAATGCCACACAGCATGGCAAGCGACTCAGTGCCTGAAAACAGAGCCGTGGTCTTGAGGAGCCGCTTTGTCAGGCGCCGTTTCATTTAACCCATTCCAGAGGATTGAGCTTGCTGCGTTCGCGGCGCAGCTCGAAGTGCATCACATTGCGTCCGTTCTCATCCTTGCCGATGCTACCAATCTGCTCATTGGCTGAGAGTTTCTGACCCTGACGAACTGAAATCGAGCTCAGATTGGCATAAACGCTGAGGTAACTTCCATGACGCACCATGACAATATTGCCGAATCCTTCCTGACGGAAAATGGCTGATACCACCCCGTCGAATATGCAGCGGGCCGAAGTACCGGGAGAAACGCCTATGTCTATCCCGTTATTGACCGTCTCCACGTGCTCCAGCTGCGGATGTTTGTTTCTTCCGAATCCCTTCACTATAGTATAGCTGCCCTTGACGGGAAACAACAGACGTCCTCGGTTGCTCTCGAACGAGCCGTTCATCTTGCGGTCAGCCTCTGCAATGAGCACTTTTGCCGATGGCGTCGGTGATGCCGACTTCCCCTTGGATTTGGACGGGGCGCCCCCTTTTCCTCCTTTGGCAGCCTCTTTCTCGGCGGCCTCGCGCTCACGGCGACGCTGCTCCTCGGCTATAAGGCGGTCAAGTTCGTTGTCGAGGCGGCGCATACGGCGCTCATTCTCCTTCAGCACACTCCGCAGACTCGACTGCTCCTTTTTGAGCCTTGCCACGAGCTTATCGGCATCCGTCTTTCTGACCTCAAGCGACCGGCGGCTCTGATTGAGCTGCGCGAGCGAACGCTCACGCTGGGTATAGGTGGTGCTCAGATCGGCCTTGCGGCGCGTGATTTCATCCGAGAGGTCTCTGAGTTCCTGCTGACGACGGTTGTGCCAACGCCCGTATTCACCCACATAGCGCATCCTCGCCATGGCCTCACGGAAAGAAGAAGAGGAGAACACAAAGCCCACAAACGAAAGGGATTCCCCGCTTCCTTGCATGTCACGGAGAGCCTTTATATACGATTGTTTCAGACGGTCACGACGCTGCGACAGTCGGTCGAGCGTGTCGGCCGCGCTCTTAATGCTCCGGTTGAGTGAATCAACCTGAACAGTAACAGCACTTATCTCGGTGGATTTCCTGGCTATCTCGCCATTGATTTTTGACAACTCGCCAAGAGTCTTACGGGTCTCGAGATTCTTTGCCTTGAGCTTTTTGCTGGTTTCGGAAATAACGCGCTCTGTAGCCTGCTTTTCCTTGCGTAAATTCTTGATATCGCGCGGCTTTGCGGCTGAAGCTTCGAGAGCCAGAGCCGCAACTGACGCTATAACCATCAACTTCCTTAACATGAACATGCCATCAAAGATTTTTCAGCATTCTCATTACAGCCTCAGGAGAGATACGCGCATACCCGGATGGAACCACCGACTTGTCGGCAAGGCCCTCCTTCACATTCCACTGCGCTTTCCTGAAATTCCACTCGACCGTGGCCTTGACAGGCGTCTTTCCCGCGGGAGCCTCCACAGAAACCGTAGAAGCGAAGTCGCCGCCCGACGAAGAGAATACATCGCCATAAGCGATACTTACCGGAGAGGCACCTGCCACGCTTACGGCAAGAGCCTTGAGAACGGCAGGCTCACGGAAAGCGAAACTGTATTTCACATCAAAGTCCCTGACTTCACCGCTCGCCGTCCAGAGGGACGGATCTTCTGTAATTGCTATCCCGAAATCAGACGCCTTCACCTTATTCTTGCCCGGAACGAACACATGGCCCGTAAGGAGGTCCTGGAGATTGCCGGTGGTAGCGGGAAAACCGTCAAGCAGACTCACCACATCGGCCTTGAAATATGCCTTGTTGAAACGGTCGATGACAGTAATGGAGTCGTCCTTCACACACAGGCTTCCAATCTCCATGCCCAGAAACCTCAGCGATATTGAAAGGCTTTTGTCACGTTCCATAACCGCAGTTCCGCTGATGGAGAGGGATCTGGGTTCCGTGAGGCGGACAGTGACCGGGAGCTTCACGTTGCGCCACATACCGTAACCCGCGATTCGTGCAGAAAGAGCAGATTCAGCCTCACGCACAGTGAACGCACCCGGCTGTATATCCGATTGTGAGGCGTCCGGAACGGCATTCCGGCCGCTGCGACATGAAACAGCGCCCAGCGATAGCAGAAACAGAATAAAAGCAAATGTGACAGAAAATATAGAGCTTATTTTCACTTGACTGGATATATTTTAATTACACTATTCGTAGAAAAATGTCTTGTTCGTGACCTTACGCTTAAGCAGCTCATTGTCGGGGTCGAGTTCCAGAGCCTTCTCCCAGAATTCGAGTGCACGGTCAGGAAGCCGGTTCATGAAGTAGATGTCGCCGGCGTGTTCGAGAAGTTCGGCGGAAATTTCCGGATCTTCCTCGGCAGCGGCATCGGTCAGCGCGCCGTCAATCACCTCCTTGGCCTTCTCGTAATTGTTTTTCTTGAAGAGCACCCAGGCGTATGTGTCGAGCGAATTGACTGATTCGGGATTGATTTCAAGCGACTTCACGATATATTCTTCGGCCTTGTCGAGATCGCGGTCCTGACAGGCGAGATAATAGGCGGTATTGTTAAGCAACAGCGCGTTTTCTGGATCGAGACGCAGAGCCTCCTCCGAAAGGGCGAATGAAGAATCGACCTGCCCCATCTTATACAGCACATCGGCTTTGCTGCTCAACACGTTGGCACGGGCCTTATAGTCGGTGCTGTCGGTGAGATGGCTCTGAGCCTCGTCGACGTAGCTCAAAGCATCCTTCAGGCGATCCTGCTCCATCATGGCATAGCTTCCGAGCATATACAGCGGTATACTGTCGGGGAAATAATGAATGGCGTTCTTGATGGCGCCGTCGGCCTTGGAATAATTCTTGTCCATGAGATATGCGGAAGCGAGGCGATTCCATGAATCGTAATCGGAAGGATCGCTGTCGAGGGCATACTGCAGCTGCTCGGCTCCTTTGGCAAAATCGCGGGTGGCGAAGAGATACTGGCTGTATAGCAGACGCGGTTCGGGCTCGTGGGGGTACTCTTCTATCAGTTTGTCGCAAAGGCGTGTGATATTCCGCACCTGAGTAGAATCGGAATATAGCTTCGCCACATAATCGTTGAGGATGCCAAGCTTCGACATAAGGTCAAGGTCGGGCTGCCCGATGGCCTGCATCACCTCGCGGTCGTAGGCCACGCTGTCGCCGATAGTGCTGAAATACTTTGCGCGGTTGTAGTAGGCCACGCCGCTGTCGGGATTATATTCAACGGCCTTATTGTAATAATAAAGCGCTGAGTCAGGCTTGCCGGACTGCATGTATACTCCTGCCACGATGGCATTGTAGTCGGGCGAACGGGGATTGAGCGAAAGAAGGTTGAGAGCCTCGTCGAGCACGCGGGCGGTATCGGCACGCTGGGCATAGACGCCGATTTTCGCCATGACGTATTCCGGTGAGATGCCGTCGCGCGTCATGATTGAATCGTAGACGGAAAGAGCCTCGTCGTAATGCTCGGGGCCGTTGGCAATTAAGAATCGCGCGAAAGCCATGCCGACCTCGGGGCGCGAGGGATTGGCATTGTAGGTGTTGCGGAACGCCTCCAGCGCCTCCGCGGCGTGATCGGCCCGCATCGCCACATCGGCATACATCAGCGTGGTGTAGGTATCCTCAGGGTTCTGCCTCACATAGTCAGTCATGAGCCCGAAAGCCCTCTCGATGCTGGCGCTGTCGGTTCCGCCGCCTTCAAGAAGCTCCTTCATTCCCTGCTCGCGGGCAAGATATGGATCCGAAGGGTTGAGCTGATGTGCGCGCGACACAAGCTCATAGTAAGCGGCATTATCATAGTCCTTATAACGCAAGGCCTCCATGAATATATAATCGGCTTTACGTTTGTCGGCATCTGATGGAGTGTTATTGTCTTTTTGAGAAGCCGCAGCGAAGTGAGCCACTCCGGCAAGTATAGCGGCTATAAGCAGGTAAACCGGTTGAAGTCTGTAGGATTTCACGCTGAAAAAGGCGGTTAGAAGAGGATGTGAAACAAATAATCGAAGCGGAGAAACAGCCCTCGTCACTCCACCCCGGTGTGACCGAAGCCGCCCTCGCCTCTTTCGGTAGCGTCGAGACTTTCGGCCGGTTCCCACTCAACCCGGGAATAAGGAGCTATAACCATCTGGCATATACGCTCTCCGTCATTTATAACAAAGGGCTCGGATGAAAGGTTGATGAGAATCACACCTATCTCACCGCGATAATCAGCATCGATGGTACCGGGAGCATTTGCCACAGTGATGCCGTGCTTGAGCGCGAGGCCGCTGCGGGGACGAATCTGGCATTCGTAACCATGAGGCAAGGCTATGCGGAGTCCCGTGGGCACGAGCACACGCTGCATAGGCGCGAGTGTAACCGGTGATTCAAGATTTGCCCTCACGTCCATACCGGCGGAATGTTCCGTGGCATAGGAAGGCATGGGATGATGGCTGCTGTTTATTATCCTGACTTTTGTCATTTCTGTCATAATGGCGGGGGATAAATTTACGGAGATTTAATCAGAAATTGATGCCTATGCGGAGACAGGCCATGCTCAGCCCGTTAATATTCTCGAGGCGGTCGTCGCGCTGATATGACTTGAATCCATTGTAGACATAGCTGAGCATCAGATAGGACCTGAAGCTTTTGCCGCGGGCCAGATTGAAGCCCACGCCGGGAGAGATGTAGAAGTCGGTCTGCTGTTTGTCATACTGGGTGTTGTTGAACGACACGCCTGTTCTGAAATCAAAGAAAGCGAGCGAAGGCTGCTGCCTGAAGCTGCTCTGGAACATGAAATAGACGGGAAAGGCGCGGGAGCTGTTGTCGACCATCATGTTGATGGACGCTCCGAAACCCAGCACATTAATCCAG
The DNA here is from genome assembly GCA_009775605.1 of Paramuribaculum sp. GTDB lineage: Bacteria > Bacteroidota > Bacteroidia > Bacteroidales > Muribaculaceae > Paramuribaculum. The sequence continues at coordinate 6,738 of VSPV01000052.1, read as the reverse complement.
GAATTGCGATAACCGAAATAAGCATTGATGTCTACGGTGGACATATCGTGGCTTGTCATGTCGATGCCGCCACCGGCCTCTATTCCCCAGGTGAAATGAGCAAGAGATTCCGAGGTTCGGTAGGAAGGGCGTGAGGCCTGCGACTGGAAAGCCACAGCCATGACACACAGCAGAAATAAAATTCGCCTCATAAAGTAAATATTAGGCAGCGGGCTGTAATCCCGCTGCATTATTGGATGCAAAATTACAAATAATATCGGAGAACGCGTGAATCAACGCTTTTTCAGAAGCAGGCTCACCCATCCGTCCTGCTCTATGACATCCACCGGTTCAAGCCCACAAGGGGCAGCCGCCTCTTCTATTATTTTCACATCCGGCATATAGAAGCCGCTCAAAGCCATGAGCCCACCCGCCTTGAGATGCCTGGCGTAAGCTTCAATGTCGGCAGTGATAACATTGCGGTTGATATTGGCCAGGAAAAGGTCGGCCGAATAATCCACATCCCCGAGAGCCGACGCATCGCCGTTAAGAAGCGTTACATTCTCCACGGAATTGAGCCGAATATTTTCCCCGGCGTTGATCCATGCCGGAGTGTCGATTTCAATACCGGTCACCCTGCCGGCTCCTCTCAAAGCGCACAGAATTGCGAGGATTCCTGTCCCCGTTCCCATGTCGATCACGTCTTTTCCTTCCAGGTCAGACGCAAGGATACGGCGAATCATCAGGCAGGTGGTAGCATGATGTCCGGTACCGAAAGCCATTTTGGGGTCAATTACTATATCATGACGGCACACCGGAACATCGGTATGGAAAGAGCTGTGGATTACAACCTCTCCATCTACCACGATGGGCTTGAAGTAGTTTTTCTCCCATTCGTGGTTCCAGTCGCGCCCTTCCACTTCCTCAACCGTGACTACGGGCACGGTAGGAAACGGCAGCTGCGAGAGGATGTTTTCCACATCGGGGGTATATACATCCTTCCGAATGTAGGCCGTCAGGCCCTTATCGTCAGGCACGAAACTCTCATAGCCGACATCGGCGAGCAAAGCTGCGGCAACGTCGGTAATATCTTCGGAGCAGGGTGAGAAATCAATTCTCACCTCCATATAATCATTCATCTTTTATTAGAGCATAATGGATTGAATGGCAATATGCCTGAGGAGGAGGATTAAAGAAAAAAGCGAGGAGAAGATTGCCGACGGATGCACGAGCGTGCATCCCAACAATTCGGGGAGACATTTTGAGTTTGGGACACTCTCAGCGCTTTTTGGAGCGGCGCAGCGAACGTATGAGCCGGAAAATCTTGGAACCGATCTTAAAGGCAATCACGCCATAATCAATGAATCCGAGGCCACCCATCACGGCATGCACTATGCCGTCCTTTTTTCCGTTTCCCGACAGGGCGGCGGCTGCAGCCATAAGGCGCTCCTTGGAAATCTCGGTTTTTGCGGCGGCATAGGCGCGCTCATATCTTATTTCCTCAAGAGTGAAACCGGGCCAGGCGGGATCTGTCTTTGATATTTTGTTCATTTTGTCAGTGGTGAAACGGTTTGTCATCAGCCGTGTTTGTCAAAGAAAAATTTTGCTTACAAAACGTGCTATCGGGTCCTGAATCAGAGGTTTTCTGAAAAGGATAAGCAACGCTATGAGCAGAGCGTATATTCCTGAAATAATAAGATAGCTCCAGCCTTCGCCTATGGCGCTTGCTATCCATTGGGAAAGAGCCAGTGAAAGGAAGAAAACAAAGAAAAGCGCGAACATGAACACTGCAAGCACCAGCGCGATGCCCGAAAGCATCACGGTGGTCTTCTCGGCTCCGGAAAGACGCGCGTATTCAAGTTTATTACCGAGAAAATCTTTCAGAAGGCCCCAGATACGGTTCAGGGAATTCTGTGTATTGGTTTTGTCCATGGGAAAAAGGAACAGAAACAAATATGACTAAATCAAAGAATGCCTACGCAGATGCAGCCACCTCACGAACCCGCAATCAGATGATAAACGAGCCTGTTATGAACAGACACGGACTCCAACCGAGGGTCAGAAGGCGGCGCATCACGCCGGGCAATCTCCGGTAACTTAAAAGCGAGCCGAGACTCAATCTTCGATTTCGCTTGTAAGCTGCTCTACAAGAGCATCGATTTCGCTTTCAGTGCAGATTATACCTTTTTTGCGGAGCAAATCCTTAATACGGCGACGAAGATCCTCGCCTTTTTCGGGGGCGAAAAGAATAGCTGCACCGGCGCCCACAAGAGCACCGCCAAGGAATGCGTAGAGAAGGTTATGATTACCCATGATAATAGTTACTGTTTAGTTATGATTAATGTCAGTGAGAGCAAGTGGCGCGTGAATATCAGGAATTAGCCTCGATATCCTCGGCAATCTGGTCGGCAAGTTCCTCTATTTTGGAGGGATGCAGCTTGACGCCTTTTGATTTGAGGTATTTAACGATCTCATCGCGGGTTGTCGATCCCTTCTGGGGAGCAAAAAGAAGACCTACAGCAGCACCGGCCACAGCGCCGCCTACCACTGCTAAAAGAATGTTTAATGCTTTCATGTCGTTTGATGTTTTAGGAAATTAAAAATTTCGATTGTATAACAACCTTATCGCGGTAAAAGTTTTCACACTGCTAATGTACGAAATAAGATTGTAATAATACGAGAGATTCTCCGGATAATTTTTCCCTTGAGAAACAAATACTAACCATAAAAAACAAATAACATCAATAAAAGAAGAAAAATCTTAATATTTGACTAAATTTGTAACAAAATTGGCGCACAGCGCTCTAATTCCGACCAATCATCAATCAAATTACACTTATTTAACCCCAAAACATCATGAAAATCATTCATGCAATTCCGGCACTGATGCTCGCCGCTGCCGTATCCTGCTCCACGCCGATACAGCAGACAGCCGACTACAATGTGGTGCCCCTCCCGCAGGAAGTCACACCGGCCGAAGGCCCCGGATTCCTGCTCTCGTCAAAAACCGTGATAGCCTATCCGGCCGACAACGACACGCTCAAGCGCAACGCAGAGCTGATGGCAGAGTACTTCAAGACTCTTACCGACAACGACCTGAAGCTGGTGACCGAAGCTCCGGAGAAAGATGCCGTAGTGCTTAAAGACGACCTTGCCAGCTCCAACCCCGAGGCCTACCAGATTACCGTAAACTCCGATCTCATCACCATAAACGGCGCCTCGGCCGCCGGCAACTTCTACGGCATCCAGACACTCCGCAAAGCCGTTCCCTCAAAGGCTCATCAGAATGTGGAATATCCCGCTGTGACAATCAACGACGCCCCGCGCTTCGGCTATCGCGGCGCAATGTTCGACGTATCGCGCCACTTCTTCCCCGTGGATTCCGTGAAGCAGTTTATCGACATGCTCGCGCTTCACAACGTCACTACTCTCCACTGGCACCTCACCGACGACCAGGGCTGGCGTATCGAAATCAAAAAGCGCCCGGGACTTACCGAAATCGGCTCGAAACGTTCAGGCACCTGCATAGGCCATGACTTCGATTCCAACGACTCGATTCCCTACGGCGGATTCTATACTCAGGAAGAGGCCAAAGAAATCGTGAAGTATGCCGCCGACCGCCACATCACCGTAATACCCGAGATTGACCTTCCCGGCCACATGCTCGGCGCTCTTTCGGCTTATCCCGAACTCGGCTGCACCGGAGGCCCGTACAAAGTATGGACCCGCTGGGGAATTGCCGACGACGTGCTCTGCGCGGGCAATGACTCCACCTACCAGCTTATCGACGACGTCCTCACCGAAATCACAGAGATTTTCCCCTCTAAATATATCCATATCGGTGGCGACGAAAGCCCCAAGGTACGTTGGGAGAAATGCCCGAAATGCCAGGCCAAGATCAAAGAACTGGGTCTGAAATCAGACGCTCACTCCACCGCAGAGCAGAAACTCCAGACCTACGTGATGAGCCGAGCCACCCAGACCCTCAACAAACTCGGCCGCCACATGATCGGCTGGGACGAGGTGCTTGAAGGCGGACCAGTTGAAGGCGGCGTAATCATGTCGTGGCGCGGAACCGAAGGAGCCGTAACAGCCGTGAAATCCGGTATGAAAGCCATCCTTTCGCCCACTAACTACTGCTATTTCGACTATACCCAGGCTCTTGACAAAGAGAATGAGCCTCTCGGCATAGGCGGATACCTCCCCGTTGAGAAAGTTTATTCTTTCGAGCCCATCGACCCCACCCTCACCGACGATGAGAAATCACGCGTGCTCGGCGCTCAGGGCAACCTCTGGACCGAATATATCTCCACAATGGACCACGTGTTCTACAACGAGCTTCCCCGTATGGCTGCCCTCGCTGAAGTAGGTTGGACAGCTCCTGAAAAGAAGGATTTCCGCCAGTTTACCGGACGCATGGCCAACATGTTCCATCAGTATGACGCATTCGGCTTTAACTACGCCCGTCATCTTTTCAATGTGCAGCCTCAGGTTGCCATAGAAAAAGGCAAAGGCATAGTTGTTAACCTCTCCACATTCGACGATGCCCCCATCTACTATACACTGGACGGCACCGAACCTACCGAAGCCGCACAGCTTTACACCGAACCTGTGGTGCTCGACAAGACCTGCACCATCAAGGCTGCCGTAATCCGCCCCGAAGGCAAGAGCGCAGTATGGGCCGACAGCGTGTCGTTCAACAAAGCTACATCGGCTGAAGTGACTTTTGCTTTCCCGCCTCACTCGCGTTACACCGCCGACGGTCCCCAGACTCTCGTAGACGGACGTTTTGGCCGCGACGCTTTCAACGACGGCTCCTGGATGGGATTCAACTCCACCCCTATGGTGGCCACTCTCGACCTCGGCCAGCCCAAGGAGATTTCTTCGCTTTCAGTAAACACCAACGTGCGCACCAACGACTGGATTTACGACACCCGTAAAATCACCGTCGAGGTATCTGACAACGGCAAGGACTTCAAGGAAGTCGCCTCGCAGGACTATCCGGCCCTCACCGCCCACAAGAGCGAAATCGTGAACCACACCCTCACCTTCGCTCCCGTAAAAGCACAGTGGGTACGCATCACCATGGTTCCCGAAAAATCAATCGGTTCGTTCCACGATGTAGCTGCCGGACAGGGCGCTTTCATCTTCGTTGACGAAATAGTCCTCAACTAAGACTGCTATCAGTCATCCATAAAAAAAGAGATGTGCCCGCATCGGGCGCATCTCTTTTTTATGTGATTGGTTTAACCTGGTTTATTTCACCTCCACATCAACTGCAGCGGGGAACACACGGGCCGGATCGAAGAACAGAGCGGCAGACTCAACCATTACGTCGGCAGAAGGCTTGACATCGCCGGTGAATGCGGTCTTTCCGTTTACAATCACTGTGACAGGGGCCGAGAGATCAACAAGTTCCTTGTTGAGATACAGACGGATTTTGCCAGAAGTAGCGGGAACAGAAGTCTTCTCGCAGTCAACATTCATTGTCCAGCCGTCTTCGCTCACCTCCTCCTTGGGAGTAACCATTACGGAATAGACATTGAGAGTGATAGTGTTGCCGTCGATGGTCATCTCGTAAGCGTCATGCACATTGCCGTCGGTCTTGCCGTTCTGGGCCTCAAGGGGACGGATGTTGTAGAAAGCCTTGCGGCACTCGTAGGACTCACCGTTGATATTTCCCAGAGGATAGTTCTGCCAATATACATATTTGGGATAAGGATTGCGGGAATACTCCTTGAGTCTGGCAGTTATGCCGTCGTAGCCATAGATTCCGTTATCGGCGTCAGTAAGACCGTGACCTACGCCCGGCATTATGTCGATATAATGCTTATAGTATCCGGGGTGCTCCTGTTCGAGTTTGTCCCAGAGCTGCTGAGCTTTGACGGTGCAGCGGTAGCGGCCATACATAGTGTCATATTCGCCTGTACGGGCGCAATAGAATATATTGGCACTGTTCTCGGCAGCAAAGTTATACAGAGGCTCACCTCCGGCGATAGGGCCTACGCCTGCAAGATAGTCGGCATAATAGCCTGAAAGACGCTGAGAACCGTATGCGCCCTCAGATATGCCCATGAAATAAATCTTATTGGGGTCAACTGAACCGCCTACGTAAGCAGCGCGGAGCAGACGCTCCCATGCTTTCTGACGAGAGGGCTGGAACCAGCGGCAGCCCGTACCACCTTTGGGACTCTGAGGAATGAAATATACACAAGGTTCGTCTGCATAATAATCATCCCAGGCAAATGTAGACTGGAATTCATATTCAGAATCGTCACCCGATCCGTGAAGACTAATAAACATAGGCCATCCGGTTGAAGGTTTTGAACCCTTGTAGGCATAGGCATACTTCATCTCCTCACCATTGCTCAACTTCATGGTTCCGGAATAAGTATAGTTATAATCACTTATAGACGAATTCCAACTACCTCTCAGGTCAAAAGGTGTGGGAAGTGCAGTCTCCTTAGCCTTTACAGCTGCGGCATAAAGATCCCACACATGTGAGGCTGTTGCGTCCATGTCCTCCACTTCCATCTCGGAAAGGTCGGGCAGCTGGGCATCGTTACCTTCGAGGACGCTATTGAAATAAGCGGTGATGTCCCCGTCTTGACCGGCCGGTTCGGGATCCGGATTAACGGGAGTGTCAGGAACCGGAGGTTCCGGCGTAGGTTTAGGGTCATCGGCGGAGCACGAAGCGGCCACACAACAAATGGCCATTGACAACATCAGCGACATTGCCAGTCTCAATTGTTTCTTCAT
>VSPV01000051.1 GCA_009775605.1 Paramuribaculum sp. | reverse complement strand
CGTGGGCTTGGTAGTCTGCTTTTTCGCCTCCCGGGTGTTCTCCAGTCTGTTTTTCTGGTGCTTTTTTTGTGGGGTATCTTGTGGGGTATCTTGTGGGGTATCTTGTGGGGTATCTTGTTTTTCCTCACTTTTAAGTGCTAATGTAAGGACTACATAATCCGGTCGAGTTTCTTCCTCCACAGTTGGTGTTGGAAGATTAAGATATTCCCAACCACCTACGATTTTATCAACGCCACTTCCGGCTTTCTCAGCACCGCCAAGACGCATAAATATGTTTTGTAATATGGGATTTCGACAAATACTGCGGCCTCCCTTGAAATACTGCTGTTTGGATACGAGCAACATTCCCGGGTTTTTGAATACGAATTTGTCATCGGTATGCTCAACGACTATATTACCCATGGCATTTATGTCGCAATGTATAATACAGTTTATAAGGGCCTCCCTTACTGCGTCATGAGCGGGTGTCTCTTCCTGTCGTATTCCATCTTTAATCATGAAGGGCCGGGGAAGAGACTGTATCATGTGATTGTAAACTCTTACATAAAACTGATACAGATTAGCTTCCCATAAGCCATCAGGATAAATACGATTCGTCCATCTTACACTTGGATCATCTACACCAATCCTTTCCCGGAAATCAACAAAGTAAGATGGGTCTGCCGCTACATTCGTGATGCTGTCGTAATTGCCGAACATCAACAGACCGGCCATCGTCAGACCTTCTTTGCCTGTTTCAAAATCAGTGACATAAGCCCCGATTTTCCTCATGAAGTCCATATCACTTATGGCTGTCCAGGGATGTGTAGGCTGTAAACTTGCGAACGTCTGTCTGTATTGATGGAAGGATTCTTTATCTATATCGCGTTCAAAGTTGAACCCGCTGAGAATACGGGCATCCTGAGAGTGTCTGTCATGTTCAGCGTCTGCAAACATCCGTCGAACCTCTGTGTCGGTGCATACATAATCTCCTTCATGATTCCTACGATATGTGTTTCCAAAGGGATTTGGGCCCACATGTACCGGTCTTAACTCATAACTGGCGCGGGGAATATAACAGATAAGAACGTAGGAATCGTTTACGTTTTCTATGGAAATATCTGATTCGCGTGGAAGACAGGTGCTGATCTTCTCTCGATTATGGGCACTGTCCCAAAATATCTTTTTGTATTTTGTGATAGTCTCTTCAGTGAGATTATCGAAATGGAATTTATTGTTCTTCTCAACAACTCCGAGGACAATAATCCCCCCATTGGTATTGGCAAACGCTGAATAGCTCTCCCAGAAACTGCCGGGGAAGCCACCTCTCGCAGACTTGAACTCTACCTGAGCAGTCTCGCCAATCTTTACTAAGCTGTTGATTTTATTATTGAGGATTCTTCTGCTATCTTCCATTCTTATCTGTTTTAGACAATCACTTTCAACGGACTGCACATTGATGTAATTGCCCCGTAATAGACCGCTGGAGAAAAGCATCTATACTTTCTTCCTGACTGTCATGTGATTTATAGCTACAAAATTACAAAAAATATTCGAGACTGTCACATTCGCGGGCTTTCAAAACAACAAATCAACGATGGCATGTGTCCGCGTGTCTCAGAGCGATAAAGATTTCTTTAGAGTTGTTTCAGCACCTTTATCACGGCCCGGATGTAACCGGGGTCTTCCGCATATCCTATCTTTTTAAGCCAAAGAAGATAGTTGCCTCCCTTATATCGGTACTGGACCTTTGTATAATAGGCGCGGACAGATTCAGTCCAATGCGCGAACTCGTAGTATTGGCCGGTCCGGGGATTGGTGAGACCGAACAGATTGTGCTTGTTGCGACATACCGCTGAACGGAACCAGCCGGTTTCAAGTATCGCCTGAGCAAGCACTATCTTTGGATATCTGATGTTGTTGCGCTTTATCTCGGCAAGGAGATTGGAGATTGTCAGTTCAGGCAATCCGCCTCCCTCTTTCCCTTCGGATTTATGAGAGGCGAAAGTGGTGACAGGGTGTGCGGATAGGGCCTTCCCGTCATTACTCACAGTTGTGGAGTCGGATTCTGATACCGATATTCCGATTGAGATTTCAGGAGTTGTCATCTCCTTATTTTCAGCCATATATGTCTTTTCGATACACTTGACCCCATCAAAGGGCGTGTCCCTCGTTATCGTATGGAACTGCGCACTCGCGGGCAGTGTGGCTAAAACGACATAGCCACAGAGAACAAAACTGTTCGGAATTTCAAATTTAGCAATCATGTGAGGATAATTTTGAGGCCGACAAGCGGTTAGACCGCAAATTTATCACCTCAAAAACGTGTAAATGGAAATCCCGAACAAAAATCAGCATGAAGCCCTCCCTTATGACAAGATGGCTCTGCTCGGCATTGACCGCGACAGTGCGGAAAGACTGCCGCAAGATGTTAAGCAGAAGCTACTTGACGGAGAGGTGACACCATTGGTGAATGTCTCCATCAAGGCGCATAATGGCACCACTATCACATTACCCCTCAAATTACAGCTCGTCACCGACAAGGAGGGAAATCCGGCCCTGATCGCTTATCCGGTGAAGAAGGAGCTGTCGCTCGACAAGGGGAACGAACTCAAACTCACATCACAGGAACTTGAAGCCCTAAGACGCGGTGACGTACTGCGCCGTCCCGTCGATGTTGACGGAGAGAAGACACACCAGTATCTCCAGCTTGACCCGGAAACCAAGTCGGTCATCCACCGCCGTGTTACCGAAATCGAGATTGAGAAGAAGCTCAGGGATATGGAAAAGATAAACGACATCGAACTCGGCACCCAACAGAAGCAGCAGGTGCGCGAAGGGAAACCGGTGGAACTCAACGTGGGTGGAGAGAAGGTATCTGTCGGCATCGACCTCAGGGAGCCGCAGGGATTCAAAATCGTCAAGGGGGACCTCCGGGAATGGGAGCGTCAGCAGAAACTGCGTTATGACGACCTCCATCCCGAATACATGGGCCTGGTTATGACCGACAAGAACCGGTGGGAATATCAGAAAGTGGTGGATAACGACTCAAAGGAACGAGCCATCAGTCTTGACCCTGACCGGAAGAACGAACGCGGCTCCGGGATGAAACTCTGACGCTCCGTATCTCATGCCCGGAAAAGGAACAATCCACATCATTAGATTCAGATATGCCAAGAAAAAAGAAAGAAAAGGCACAGCAGGAAGAGCCTGCCAAGACCGCCAAGGCTGCGGTTGAGGAAAAGCCTGCGACAGAAAAGAAAAACGAGGCCAGACCCGGCGACGACCGTGAGGCACAGCAGGAGCGCAAGCCCCGTGAGCCACAAATGGTGACTGTCAACGGGGAGAAAGTGACACACGGACACGCCTATCAGAGCAAAACCAATCCCGAAGACTGGTATTTCACTGCAAAGCTCGACGGCCAGCAGCTCAAGCCGCAGAAGATGGACCCCGCAGACCTCGCCGCGTACCAGAAGAAGGAGCTGACGGTACCCCAGCTCATGGAACGCTACTATCCCACCAAGCTCATGCCCAGGGTGCCGGAGGCCGCCTATCAGATTCCCAATGTCATCGTCGGCCCGGACAGGAACAACCTCACTGTCGACAAATTCAATGTCTATAAGGAGAAGGACGAGCAGCGGGCCGATTTCGGCCGATACAAGTTCTATGCCCAGATCGGCGAGCAGAAGATGTCGGCTGTGGCGTCCCGCCATGACCTCAATGCCTATTTCGACCGCGTGATGACTCCCGGCCAGCTCGTGGAAAGGAATTTCGGCGACAGGCTGCATCTCAGGTCGCACTACGAGCAGTTCTCGCTACCCGAGGGTGTTGACCCCAAGAGCGTCCGCGTTGCCAAAGACCGCTCCGACGACAAATGGAAGGTATCGGCCGACCTCGGAGAGCACGGACGCACCTCCAAGAAAGAAATATCCTTCGACGACGGCTTCTCGCTCTTCAAGGCCAAGACCGCCACACGTGCGCAGATTGCCGCCAAATACCTCGGCGACGAGATAAGGACAATGCTCGCAGCCCCCTCAGTGAAGACGGAACAGGCCGCTTCGATGAAAATGTAATCCCGATTTCCCAACAGCATCAAATCACACCGATATGTCAAAGAAACAATATGACGAACTTGTGCAGCTCCTTCAGGAAGGACGCATAGGACATCTTGAGTTCGTGATGAACACCGACAGTGCCGAGGACTATCTCGCATGGTGCGAGGCACACGGCACCGAGCCGTCCGACGACTCGGCTGAGTTCTTCACCGACCTTACCGAAATCGACATGATGGAGCGTCAGCTCATATACGACGAGGAATATGGCGTCTGGAACTAATGGCCCGGGAAATTCCGGCCAGACTGCCCTCGACCGTTTCGCCGAGATGATGGTGGAGCGTATGGAGCGCATGAAGGATTCCGACTGGCAGCAGGGATGGATCGGCGGGGCACGCTCCGCCGGTCTTCCCCAGAATATCCTCGGCCGGAACTACTCGGGTTCCAACTCTTTCTTCCTCCAGCTATACTCGGCGCAGCAGGGCTACGAGCTTCCCGTGTTCCTCACATTCAAGCAGGCCCACAATTTCAAGGCCCATGTCCTGAAAGGGGAAAAGTCTTTCCCGGTAATCTACTGGGATATGCTCGTGCGTGATAAGGACGGCAGGAAGGTCAGTTCTGACGAATACCGCGCCATGAGCCGTGACGAGCGCAAGAATCTCGACGTGATACCCTTTGTCAAGGCGTTCCCTGTCTATAACATCGACCAGACCAATTTCCGGGAGGTGCAGCCGGAGCGTCTTCAGAAGCTGCGAGACAGATTCAAGGCGCCGGAGCTGCGCGACACCCGGGGCATGTACGTCCATCCTGCGCTTGACCGCATGGTAACCGAACAGTCGTGGCTCTGCCCCATACAGGCGGACAGACGCGAGAGTGGAGCCTATTATTCCCCATCGCGCGATATTGTGGTACTCCCCATGAAAGCCCAGTTCAATACCGGCAGCACTCCCGAAGAGGTGTACCGCGACGGCATGGAGTTCTATTCCACGATGCTCCATGAGATGACACACTCCACGATGACTCCCGAAAGGCTCAACCGCGAGGCCGGTGGCCGGTTCGGAGACCCGAAATATGCCAAGGAAGAGCTGGTGGCAGAGCTGACGGCGGCGATGATAAGCCATTCCATGGGCTTCGATTCCAAAGTGACGGACAACTCGGCGGCCTATCTCGACTCGTGGATAGGCGTGCTGAAACAGGAGCCTAAGTTCATAGTCTCGGTAATGGCCGATGTGAACAAGGCTTCGGAAATGATACTCGACCGCGTTGACGCGCAGCGTCTCGCCCTGGGCGAACAGCCTTATCTGGCCAAGAACGACCCGTGGCTCGCCCCGGTGTCGGAAGAGGTCTGCCCGTTCAAGAACGCCGCGATAATCAAGACGCGCTCCGGCGACTATGCCGTGCGTGCATCGTACAACGGCGTCGATATGGGCATGAAGCCTATCGGCAGGTCAACGGCACAGCTCTATTTCCGCATGACCGACCAGCGGGAGAAAGACATCTTTCTCGGCAACACCATACGCAAGAATTATGAATCGGAGATCGCCGGGATAGACCGTGGCGCTTCCAAATCACTCTCGATAGTCTGACTATGGCGACCGGCGACCACAAGGTAAATTTCAGAGACCTCAAATCACGGGTCGGCATCGACGATGTGGCCTATGCTCTCGGCTATCGTCTCGACCGCAAGGCGGGAGTGGGCAGATACATCGAGCTTGTGCTTGGCGAGGGAAACGGCAAGCGTGACACCATCATCGTGAGTCACCCGCGAGACAAGGGATGGCAGACATTTTTCAGGCGCGACGGCTCCAAAGGGGATGTCGTGACCCTTATCAGGGAGAATCTTGACGCTTTCTTTGTCACCGGCAAGACCGAATGGGAGAAGATTGCCAAGGTGATGGCCAGATTTGCCAATATGCCTGAGCCTGAATACCGCGAGGACCGCGAATATGTCAAGGCGGCGGCTTCCCACCGGGAGTTCGACCCCGGACGGTACGAGGTGAAGCCTCTTGACCCTGAACGGCTGCCACGACTGTTCCGGCAGCGCGGCCTTTCAGATAAGACTGTGCGACGCTTCACTCCGTTCATCACGCTCATACGCGACACGCGCAACGGCAGTTTTGACGGCTATAACGTGGGCTTTCCATATACCGAGGCGTTCGACGATACCGTGCGCGGATATGAAATCAGGGGTGCGGGAGGCTACAAGTCAAAGGCGGCAGGCACAAATTCATCATCCGCCGCATGGGTGGCCGATCTTTCTGACAGCAGGAACGGACTTGTGCGAAACGTGTTCTTCTGTGAGTCGGCTTTCGACGCGATGGCCTTCTATCAGATCAACCGCCTGCGCATCGGCGACAGCGCGGCGATAGTGTCGCTCGGCGGCACGTTCTCCGACGGGCAGGTTATCCGCACCATGGAGCGTTTTCCCAACGCAAGGGCTTTCGACTGTTTCGACAACGACATAGCCGGACGCATCTACGGTCTGCGCCTCATGGGACTTATGGAGGATATACCGATGAAGATACGCAAGACCGATGACGGCCTTCTTGTGGAAGCGGACGGCAAGAGTTTCACCATCGACCCGGAACGGCCGATGTACGGCGAGGTCGGACGGCATCTCACTCTCCGTTACCGCATGGGGCAGTGGCAGCCTCCGGCCGATTTCAAGGACTGGAACGACTGTCTGCTCAACAAACGTATCGAGCCGAAGATTCTACCCTCAAAACATGACCGTGACGAAAACCTCGCCGGACGGCGTGCCTCCGGCATCAAAATGTGAATGACCATGAACAGGAAAACAAAGACATTTCTATTCTCCCTCTCGGCCATGCTTCTCTGCGGCACGGCCCCGGCCCGCGCACAGCAGACCGACCCGACACTGACGGCGGCTGTCATACTCCAGACCGAGGAGCTGAAAAGCATCCACAGGAAGCGCAAGTCGACACAAGAGAAGATAATCGCTGCCGAGACCGCCGTGACCCTCGCTCTCGACCGTGTCCACAATGTCGAGAACAGGATGCTGGAGTATCTTTCCAATGCCCAGGGCGCCATGCAGAATCTCTATCAGATAAAGCGTGCAGCCGAACTGGTGGCTACGGAGATACCACGGAACTGCGACCTGCTGCGCAAGTCCGTTCCCGGACACCTCAAGGGCACGGCGATAGCTGTCCTTGTCTCCGATGAGCTGACCGACGCGGCAACCCAGATGGCGGCTCTCTATCCCTTCATGAAGCAGCTCGTGACTTCCGGCTCCTATGATGTCACAAATGCCGATGGAAAGACAGAGAAACACAAGGTCAATCTTCTCAACTCGGCCGAACGGTATTATATCGCCAATGAAGTGGTGACGCGGCTGGAGACAATCAACACCGACCTGTGGCTTCTGGCATGGCAGGTGCGGACGCTCTCATGGAACGACCTGTGGTTCTCGCTCGATCCCGACGGCTGGGCCTCCGTCATGTCCGGAAAGGCGATAGCGGAGACGCTGGTCTGGGAGTGGAACACGATAAAATACAGATAACAACACAATCAGAATATCAGACGAATGGAAAATGAAACTAAAATAGTGGGCCGCTGCCCTCTGTGCGGCGGCAAGGTGGTGAAGACCTGCAAGGGGTACCGCTGTGAGAACAACATCGGCGAAGGCCCGAAATGCGGGCTGTTCATAAACGGCGTGATCGGCAACCGCAAGATGTCCGACCACGAGATTGCCGAACTTCTCTCGCAGGGACGCATAATGCTTGACGGCTTCGCAAGCAAGGAGTGGAAATCGTTTCCCACCGTCCTTGTACTCGATGCCGACGGCACGGTGTCGATGGAATCGCGTGTGGCTGTCTGCCCGAGATGCGGCGGTGAAATCCGCGTCGGCACAAAGGCGTTCAACTGCTCCAACTACCGTCAGGAGGGTGCGAAATGCGAGTTCGTAATCTGGCGTAACATCTGCGGCCATCTTCTCACCGAGAAGGAGGTGCGCGAGATTTGTGAGAACGGTATCACTACCGAAGAAATCGAGCTTTACGGCGATGACGGCCATATCTACCGCAAGCGTCTCGGTCTCTCTCCCGACAAACTCAAAGTCATCAAGGTATGAAGCCGGGAACGAAACTCGCCATACTGCTCGGAGGTGCCGTTGTGGTGTGGGGCCTGATAGCCTATGTGTTCTTTGCAGGTAATTCGCCGGCGAAGAAGGCCCCGGAGATTGCAAAGACCGCGCTCTATGCCACCGTTGACTGCCCGGAGTCTGTCAGGATTCTGGCCGTCAGCAAGCCAGACAGCGTTTTCGGGCGCGACTACATCAACGATGACGAGAAAATGGCTATCGCCGTGTCGATGATGAAGATTAACGAGAAGGTGATGTCGCAGACAGGCAACCTCAGTGAAATCGACTTTGAGAACAGCGAGCTTACCTCGCTTGTCGAGCGTCAGATGTCTGCGATGTCGGCAATACGTTCCCTTGTGTCGTTCGACAGCGATGCCGACAAGCCACGTCCGTTCAACGGCTGGAAAGTCAAGATTGAATATGAGGCAAAGACCGCCGACGGCTCGCCTTACCGCTCGGAATACTGGTTCATACTCGACAAGGAGGCCTGGTGTGTAGTTAACTCTTTTGAAATCCCCATTTTATAAACCATCTCAAATCACATATAAGATGAAAGAACTTATCGAACAGATCTCCGCTCTTGGAGATTCATTCCTGAAGGATGCCAACGCCCAGCTTGAAAAGGGCAACAAGGCCGCCGGACTGCGTGCCCGTCGTGCCTCTCTCGAGCTGGAGCCAATGCTCAAACGATTCCGCAAGCTGTCTCTCGAAGCCGCTTCCGGCAAAAATTAACCGGTATGACACTTACCCCTCTCCAGACTACGGTATCGCGCCTCGATAAATCCCTTCCCTCCAAGGATAAGGATGTTTGCCGACTTGTCATCGACAAGGCCCGGCCATACATGGCGATACGACAGAGCAATAAAGTGACGGTGTGCATGTGCTGTGGCAACAGCATGGTCTATTCCGGCAACGAGCGTTTCGTAAAATGCTGCGAATGTGGCCGCACGGTCGAGATTATCGAGGAAGAGGCATGGCTTTCCTCAAAAAGAACGGTGCAGAAATATTTTGCTACGATTGATATTGTCGATGGTATCCAGTTGATGCGCACCTACGATGTCGTGCTTCGTTACTCGGCAATCAACCGGCTGAAAGATGTTGCAGTTAACGAACTCTGCCGCCATTGGATCACGTCGGATGGCCGATGCGTGGTCACTTCCAAGCGACGCTTCATGGGCACGTTCATCACTCTGTTCAAGTCGATGAAGCTACGGCTGAAATCTACCGATGTCGAGGATTATCTCGCCAACCATGCCGTTGTGCTGCCGGAGATAAGGCTTCTGCCGGAACTCTCCCACAAGCTCGTGTCAAGCGACAGGCTGGTACCTGGCAATGCACTTGCCACAATCAGGAACCTGCTTGAACCTGACTATTCTACCATATAGCTTTTTATTTTCTTACTGCCATTGTAATAGGACAATTTCTTTGCTATCGGGAATCCTGGTGCGTGAGCATCGGGATTTCTTTGTTTCTTTCGCTTTTTAGCTGAATGATATTCATTATTCTTCAAAGATAGTTTTTAATGATGGATCAGCAATTACAAAAGTCCACTTATATTCATGCGAATCCACAAAAACGATTGTATCGTTATTGGCTTCTTTTTGTAAAGTTACCATGTTCTTCTTTTTCTGTATTACGTTTTCCAGTTCAATGACTTGGGTAAGCGGGGATATGTATACTCCAAATGATTCTCCATTTGTCAGATTTATCTTATTGCCCATCTTACCCCAACGGTCTATGCCGGCAACGGTGTCATTTATTTCAGTTTCAAAGCATCGTCGGTATTCTTTTGCACTATTATGATACCCGATGGAATTAACTGCCGCCAAAAAGACAAGTAAAACAGATACGCCCAAATAGGGCCAACTGTATTTATTAAGAAATTCTACGCAGTTAAGTTTTATATGTTTTTTGTTTAAAGTGATAAGAAATGCCCCGGTAGCCCATCCATAAACCAGAATCGGCATCAAAAGAAAATTATAGAGGGCGTATACACCGATTATTACGACGCATATTGCCAATATGACGATAGTTCGGAATTTCATATCTTTGCGAATTTGTTTTTGTAAAGCCATGTACATACCATTAGCGGAAGGATGCTGAAGCCCCATGAAATACCGGAAATCATAAAATAAGCTAATCCAGTGAAGCCGTCATTTATTCTTATTCCGGCCCATATAAAAGAAGAGCAAAGCAATAACGGGCATACTATTCCCCAACAGAGGACGGCACATTCCGTCCATTTCAAACTTTGTGATTTGCGGTAAGTGAGTAATCCGCCCACCAAGTAGGCTATTTCCCATAGTAAAAATAGCTCAAAGTTTCGGTAATAGAATAATTCAGCGAAAGTATCAACAAGGACACAGCCCGTAAAGACACCCATCATAATCGGCATTAGAGCTGTTATGGCTATCCATATCCAAAATCGTTTATCGGTCAGTTTCATCTCATTATTGTTTTGATGGGTTGAACAAGAGTCGTCGATTATTAGCGAAGTCATCGTACAAACTATCTACTTGATGTAGAACGATTCTGGCAATATTCCTTTTGCCGAGGGCTGCCATCCACTCTTTTTTTGTTTCATGCCACTCAATAGAGTCTTTTGACACATCAATAATGACATATCGTCGCATTTCCCCGTTGCCGTATGTGTGTCCGGGCATTTTATCCACTGGAGTCAACTCTTCGGTATAAGACATATAAATAATTGAATCCGTTATACCAACATATTCAACGGAAAGTCGTGCATGGAATAAACTGTTGGGGAAATAATCGAATTTGTCAATATTGCGACGCTTTTCAAAATGCCACACATTTCTGTCTTCTATTGCTGTAAGCTCATAAGGCGCAATTAACGGAATACGACAGTAATCCCATGCACCATAATCGGAATAAAAGTCAGTACGAAATGGACCGTTTATTTCCTCCTTGATTCTCTCCTTGACTTCATCATATTTCGATTTTATTCTCGAACAGCCACAAGTCAAGCCCAATAAAACCATAGCCAAGATAGTAATGTTTCTCATCGCTTGCTTCCTTTCCGCCAAAGGCAAATGAATATAGCAAGAGCAATGAAATAATTGAGCCAAAGGGCAATCGACAATGAATCAACCCTCAGATACATTCTATCTATTATATCTTGAATATCGTATGGCTCGATAAAATATTTCAAATCCAGATAGGCATTAAGACACAAAAGCAATTCGCAAATGCCAATCGCTCCAAAGGCTATAATGCCAACAATTTTCTGCCACTTATTCATTTTAGATGTGTTTAGTTGTAATGCGCTTCAATCCCATTGCTGAATAATTCTTGCGATATTTTGAATTGGTATCGTAATCATGTAACTCATGAATCAGGATACTGCCGTCATTTTTTGCCGGCTTTTTGATAGAGGAGTATGTCGCATATATGTTGAGCCGTCCTGCTGAATCCACTACATAATAAATCTCATCGGTGTAAAACTTGTAGCAAGAGTTGTCGTCCAATGCCGATTGGTTCGGACTGATTGAAATACATTCGTTATTCCCTAAAAAGCCTCCGGGCTGAACATTGACATACCAATCCCGACCTTTCGCCTTGATTATTTCCGTATGACTCTTTGATTTCTCAAGAAAATCCTCCTTACCGGGAAAATCCAGCGACCCGAAAGCACCACTGCCATACTCAAAGACAGTGGAATCGTTATAGACAATTAGATTTTCTTTTGAGTTCAGACTGTCTTGTTGTTCAAGCGACAAAGGATGGTCGTAAAACCTGAAAGAGTACATTCCCATTCCGATACGTCGGAATAACAATCTTGAATAACCTGAATTTGAATAGTTGTTGGCATCTATACCTATACATCCGCAGAATTCTTCTAAAAGTCGTTTAAGCTCCTTCATGTCCTGCTCGCTTAGAATGTCGGATTGTGGAACAGTACCATTCTTAATTTCTACATATAGCTCGGTGCTGTCGGGGAGCATGCTCTTATATCGGGCAGCGGTGCTCCTCATCCAAAAAGCATTCTCACCTCGGCAATATTGAGCCATGATAAAGGCATCGCATTTGTGCGTCGGCTGATTGGCGAAGTAAATCACGGCACAGCACATCAGCAAATCGACTATATGAAACCAGAGCAATATTTTATCTGTTTTGGTTCGCCGTCTGACAGCCTTTATAAATGAATATATCCAGAATCCAATGATGGGAATAGTTATAAAGAATACTACCAATGCCGAGACTATCATCAGCGAAAACCAAAGATCATCTGTGTCCGCCGAAGCAATCATCGTTACGAGCAACCACAGCGTGACTAAAGTCACAGCTACATATCGCATAAATCTCAGAAACACCTGCCGTTTAGTCTGAGGTTTATGTGTTCCGTTATCTTCCATATTCTATATTGTGGTTTCGTGCGTATTCTTTGGCTTTCTCTTTATCAAACGAATCTCCAAGGGGAGGAATTGCCACACCTTTTTCCAAGTCCTCACCATTGGCAAAATCTCCGTGAATCACTATTGCTCCTATGGAATCAAGCGGTGTCATGGAGTGGGGATAAACACCCTTATATCGTTGCTTCTCTATTTCCAGCAGTCCTTTCTTCTCATAAAGAATGGCACTGTCAAAGCCGATTATCTCAGATGGTTCCTTCATAATGTACTTATCGGTCTCGCAATATACAGAATCATAATTGACAAGAGTCACGATGACCCCTACTACTGATAATCCAATCCAACAAATAGAGTATATTTTGGAAATATTATTTTTCCGAAT
Organism: Paramuribaculum sp.; assembly: GCA_009775605.1. GTDB lineage: Bacteria > Bacteroidota > Bacteroidia > Bacteroidales > Muribaculaceae > Paramuribaculum. The sequence continues at coordinate 3,838 of VSPV01000051.1, read as the reverse complement.
AAAATAGAAAGCCATTCCTGATAGCGCAGCAAGCCAGAATATGACATATCCCAAACGCCAGCGCAACAGAACTCCACTTGTCACAATACAGACAAATAAAGCCAGCATTACTGCATGGAACGCTATAAGCAATATCATCAATCGTTTATCGGTCAGTTTCATAACCAATTATTTTTAAGTGCGCGACGTGAATAGAACGGAGCGTAAATGAAGAATAGCCATACATTCAGCAATATATAGCCGGGAGTGTCATGTCTTATGGCAATTGTAGTATTCTTCTGTATAAAGACTATTACCGCAATTATCAATCCGATATAAAATATCTCGCCGACTTGTGACTCAATCAGAGGAGTATAGAATACCGCAGCGAATGTATATAGCAGCCAAAATATATGCACGTTGCGAAGAAACAGATATATTTTCCGCTTTGGAAATGTCGAACCAACCTTTATGCCATTAGCTTTTCCGCTCAGGAAATATAAACCCAGGAATGGATTGACAAAGATATTCCCGCAGAGAATCAATGACAGATATTTGTCGTTATAGCAATTTCGGCTTATTCGGATATTTGCGAACAGTAGTCCCATAGCCGATGCCATGAGCAGGAGCTGTGCAATCTTTGCCGCGTCGGAGCGCAGCCACAACTCACGGTCAAACCAACCGCCACCGATTCCGACAATCAAAATAAGGGCATAGACCAGCAACAAGAAATTGCCGACAATGGCAACGAGATATAACATTCGATTATTCATAGCTCAAACATCTCTGATTATCGAAATGATAAAAAAAAGGACAATCCCTATAAGAACTGCCAAAAGTATTCCGGCCAAATATCTGTTTTGGCGACGGGAGGATTGACTATCAAATACATCGATGCCGCCGAATCGCTTTATTGCCTCTATGACGCTCTTGTTGCGGCAGTATTTTCCCGAAAGACTGACTGAAATATGTTGCTTTCGTTTACTATCGGATTCAGCAACTATAATTAAATCACGCTGAAAAAGAGAGGCTGAGACAGGGGCGGTTCTGTAATAGACCTCACACTTCTTTATTTCGGACCATTTCAGTGATGTAATCTTATTCCAGTCTTTTATCTCAATACCATCGGCATTTATTTTCAAGTAATTGCGCCCGAATCGGAGATATTTGCCGATATAACACATCGTTATAATCCCGAAAAACGATGTGCCAATTATCGCACCGACAGGCCACCCGTCTGCACAGCCCCAATAAATATTAAATGCCATACAGACAAGGCAAATCAGAGGGAACGTAAACGCCTCTTTCGCAATATACTCATCTTTCTCTTTCATCGCTTGCCTCCTTCCATTATAAATCCGTTATTCACAGCCCACATGAAGATGAATACGCCACATAGACAGATTATGCTTCCTATGATAAACAGGATAGTTTTAATATTTTCGGATTTAGAAACTTCGATAGATAGAGTATGATTTATCCTATTGCCTTGTAGGTATTTTAGATAAAACAATACACCCAATAAGCAACATATTACGAGATTACATAACATCAGAGATTTAAGTCCAATCACAGGTTGATTGCCAATTACCTTTTCCCAAATGAATGACACTCCAATTGAGATGCCAGTTAAATACAAATAAACGGCAAACAATATCATTCCCATAGACATAAATACAGGCATATCTCCATTTTCAATACGCTCTTGGAAACGATAACAACAGACAAATAATCTCTTGAAGAACATTATCGCCTGCCTCCTTTCTTGCTATTCCTGACTGATTGTTGTACTTTTATTTTCAGATATACTCTCTGCTGACTTTTATGGTCATAAGTCTTCAAGTATAATGTACTATTGTCATGCCAAAAGATAGGGCGAAGTCTATCATCTTCTTGTTGATAAACAAAGGTTTCTCCGTTGAATTGAGCGTTTTTATATGATTCAAATTCATAAAACATATCTCCCGCTCGACGAAAGAACCTCAAATCCAACGGCCAATCGCAATCATGTCCTGTCTGCGATACGTATATCCCGTTTGCATTTATAGCCGTAGGTGATGCCGCATCACATAGGTATCTGCCACTTTCAGCATCAAACCACCATACAGAATCGTCAAATGGATTGTCAGGTATAACGAAACCATACAACTTTAATTCCGGAAGATATAATAACCTTTGTTTATTAAACCCAAATCCTTCTGAATCTACAAAGCTATGTATTTCTTGTCGGATGACAGAATCAAGCCGTTCAAACTTATTCTGCGATTCTTTTAACACCAGACCCACGATTTCGTTATCGGGAATGGAGTCAGCGGGAATAACATTATAGCGAGAACACTCTTTTTCTGCATTGGTATATTCAACGACGCTTATTTCCTCTACTGAGAAAACAGCTTGGGCGGATGCGACAGCAACACTTGCTATCACAATCAGCAACATCCAAAATCGTTTATCGGTCAGTTTCATCGTGTTATCGCTTTAAGGTTACTGATTTCTTATTATACCATGAGCCTTTCGGTAAGGTAATGGTTCTATCTGTTTTTATTTTCAGTCGCACAGTATCCAGCGACACTGTGCATCCTTGAAGAAGGATTATGGGGTCTTGACTTGAAATCAACTCTATTTCACCGTTTGAAATGGTCCATTCTCCATAGTTACGAATCTCAGGGATAATAGCTTTTTTATGAGTATCAGTTTTTGAAAATACATAAGAGGAATCGGAGTTCAGCTTCAATTCGTAGGACAGTCTGCCTTGTTTTCCTGTATATCTCCCGATGAGATGCTCAATGCGATAATACGGCAACTCTGTCGTTACGACCACGTATGGGATACGTTGTTGATGGAAGCCTATCGGAAGTTGTTTCAAAATCACAAAGTCCTTGATTCCATATTCAGCTAAGTCTCCAAATTCATTCTTTACTATGTGTTGAATATAGTCATATCCGCCCAGAATCTCTCCGGCAGAAACTTTTTCTTTAGTATTTGCAGAGAGACCATTGATAATAAACAATATAGGTTCGCGGAATGTTGTTGCAATTTTTACGACTCCGTTATAGTTGACAAAACCGTACTCTGCTGCGCTGACAGAATCTGTCACCGAAATGCTCGCGATGTCATTTGGATATACCCAACTTAAAACACGGCTTGCCAACAAGATTGCGCTGTCACTTTGCATCTGTTCGAGAGTGTAGTCAAATACAGAGTCATTCAAAGCCACCCCGTCAACAACCCAAAGAGTCTTTATCTTGCCCTCTTGCACCTGCTCTTTATTGACTGACTGTGCAGAAAGACAAAAGACAAAGAATCCCAACAACAAGCCTATAATAAATCTTCCACGTTTCATCGCTTGCCTCCTTTTCTGTTGATGAGCCAAATGATGCCGCCCCAAAACAGCACGTTTGCACTGACCAACAAGATATTGGTCAACGTATCTGGCGAGTCGAAGCAGAGTATCAGGCTGAACATGAATAAGAACATGACTACCGACGATGCTATGAATTTGCCAATCTGATCCATAGGCTATTTCTTTTTGTGTTTGAACTTGATTGTTTTCTTGGCGTTGCGTTTGGGATATTTGACTTTGATTGTTATAGGGTCGTCATAGTCATTGGCCTCTATGCGGAGTGTCGCTTCTTTAAGGGGATTGCCGTCCTCGTCTTGCAGAGCATAGTCATAATCCCAGAAAATCCGACAAGAGTGTTTTTCATCAAGGTATTCCGGAGATAAATGTTCGGAATCTTCCTCTCCGTCCTCATCAATCCATACTCGCTCAATATAAAGATTTATTGCTGTCCGATAAAAACTTTTGAGGCAAGACAAAATTAGGGCTGATTCCATTTGCAGGAGTCAGCCCAATTCA
>VSPV01000050.1 GCA_009775605.1 Paramuribaculum sp. | reverse complement strand
GTATTGGTCAGATAGGTCTCATTTGTATTCTTTACTTCGGCCGGATTATTGGACAACACCCGGTAGAACACCCGGGCGCCTCGCGGGTCGGAATCAAAGTACCATCTGATGATGGTTTGTTCCATACCTGTTTTTCCCGCCTTATCTCGACTCACTCTTGCGTCGGCATTCCCCGAAGGGATGGTGGGATCCTGTCGGTATACGGTTTCCCTGGCTTTTTGTGCCTTTCGGGCTTCTTCAGCTTCCTGTGCCTTTAAAACCGCCTGTTGATCCCTTTCGAGTTTGCCATATATTATGGGATTTTTTTTCATCTCCTTTTTGTCAAATGACACTATCACGGTCTTGTTCTCGTATCCTGCTTTCTCAAAGCGAAATAAAAGATTCTTATTCAGCATTTTTTTGTCAAGTTTTATGATCGCCGGAGTGGTCTGCGCCACAATCATCCCGTTGAGATAGACTATTGCGCCTTCGGGGTCTGACACTACGGTGGCTTCGTACTCTTTGGCGTTTGTGGTGAGCGATAGAAACAGCATGGAGACAAGGCTCAAGGTCCATGCCATAGGAAACTTAATGAATTTCATAATTTATATACTTAAGGTGTTTTTATTTTCTCTCTACCATTTCAAAGAAACCGCTGATTTCCTGCTGATCCAGGGCCTGCCGGAGATTATAGCGCTTTATCTGGTCTTCATAGCCTCTTTTCGTAAGCTTTATCTCAATGACTACATTCGCTGAATTTTCGTATGTGAGTCCGGGGATATTGAGAGCGCGTGTCTCTTCAAGAGGAGTTGTGGTCATATAGGATTCATTCGTGTTCTTTACCTCGGCCGGAACATTTGAGATCACGCGGTAGAATATTCTTGCTCCTCTTGGGTCAGAATCAAAAAACCATCGGATAATGGATGCGGACATTCCGGAATCAGAGGATAGGGCCGACGAAGAAGACGTTCTTCCCCCGGGATTGAACTCGGCCAGCAATACATCGTTGGAGACCTGCGGGTAAGGAGGTAGGTTTTCCTCTACATGAAAATCAAATATCATCTCAGGTGTCCCGTTTTCAATCAGCACCATGGCGTAATCTCCGCTTTTAATGTCGGCCATAGGTCTCAACTCATAGATTTCGTCTGTGATTTTGGTGACCATCAAGGCAATCTCCTCAATCTGTGTCTTTGAGCCCGAATATGCCCCCGTCTTCATATAGGGGAGTTCCCGTTTATCCTTTTTCGTTTTAAGAGGTATCATTTTCCATGCCTGGATGGAAATATTCTTAGGATTGAATATATAGAATACGGTCGATGCCTTAGGTAAAACCGTATTTGAGAATTTTCCATCAATCACAAGGCTTGTGGTAAGTTTGGCGCCGTAAAATGATAGCCATGCCTTGCCGCTGGTTTTATTGCCCATCACCACCGCTTTGGTCAGAGGGGTGATATCTCCTTTTGCGTTCGGCACAAAAATTTCTTGGGATTTCATTGAGCATGGTACCGTCAATAATGCCATACATATCAGCATTAATCTGAGTTTCATATTGTTTTGATTGGTTTTATTATAAAGGGATTTGAAAAATAGCCTTTTTATTTATTTTATAAGGTAGGGGTATTTGGCATGGATGGATATGGCAATAGATTCGGTTGACTCATTCTGACAACCGAATTCCCGAAAATAATAGTCTGTGTCCTCATCAATAAGACTGAAGCCGCGGTCTTCCTCTCGTTGGCGTTTAATAAAACAAAAAGCGTAGGAATCTGTATCTGTTACCGTCCTACTATCAGAGGCTTCTCGCATTGCCCTTCTCTGTAGGACGGCAACGCAGAAGCCCACGCCAGTATATGTAATCAATGCAACCGGCATACGGTCTCTCCCGAGACATAATGCCTGTAGCAAGGGTATATTACATATCCACGGGCATCTACCGTTGCTCAACCCTTGACAGAGAATGAAATTTTGCGAGAATTTCTGATAGTCAAGAATCAGCGCGGATAAACGCTTTTTATGTATGTTCACTACATCCCGCCACGCTTATTCCGGTAGCAGGAGGCTCGGAATAATCTCCCTCCTGGCGCGGTCCGCGATAGGCAGTCTGCGTTCGCAAAGTTACTATTAAAATTTTATTGTACAATATTTCCGTGACAATTTAGAAGTATATTATCGGCATACACTCATAGGCCGGGGGATTCTGCAGCAAAGAACAAGCAAAAATTATGGCGGTGGGTCGAAATTCATCACCGCAATTTTTGTATCCGGACGGACTGGGGCTGTCATAATGGCTTTACTGCAAACAATCTGCGATTCAATAAATAGCGTCAGCAGCAAAAGCACGTTTAAAAGCGCATCCTGCGCGATTCCTTTTCACCCGGCTTTCGCGCGCCGGTTGTGCAAAAACCGCAGCTAAAATTGAACAGCACGAGGCTGCGTCGCAATTTTTACGACGCAGCCTCGTGATAAGGTCGGAGATAAAACCGGAATTACGGAAGTCCGCTTCTCCTTTTTCGGATATAAAGAACGGTGTGAGTGTTACATTATGCCGCGTTCGCGGAGTTTGAGCTGCCATGCCCAGGCCGAACGCATTGTATCGTCAAGGGAAGTTTCGGCTTTCCAGCCAAGAACGTTGTTGGCGTGAGACGGATCGGCCCATACTTTTTCGATGTCGCCTGCACGGCGTCCTACAATCTTATGGGGTACTTTCACGCCGGTAGAGCGCTCGAAGGCGTCGATGAGTCCGAGCACTGATGTGCCGAGGCCGGTTCCGAGGTTGAATATCTCTATTTTGTCCTCACTGGCATCGTTGAGCATGCGCTCCACGGCAATCACGTGGGCCTTGGCGAGGTCAACCACATTGATGTAGTCGCGGATGCACGATCCGTCGGGGGTATTGTAGTCGTCGCCGAACACGCTCAGTTCCTTGCGTATGCCCATGGCTGTCTGTGTGAGATAGGGCACGAGGTTCTGCGGAACGCCGTTGGGGAGCTCTCCGATCTCTGCCGAGGGATGTGCGCCGATGGGGTTGAAATAGCGGAGGATAACGCTCTTGAACGGTGCGCCGGAGGTAATCACGTCAGTGATGATTTCTTCTGAAATTTGCTTGGTGTTGCCGTAGGGGGAGGTGGCTTTCTTGATGGGCGACTGCTCGGTGACGGGATTCTGGTCGGGCTCGCCGTAAACGGTGCATGAGGAGGAGAACACGATTCCTTTCACACCGTTGGGACCCATCAGGTCCAGAAGGTTGAGGAGGGTGTTGAGGTTGTTGCGGTAGTAGAGGATGGGTTTTTCAACTGATTCGCCCACGGCTTTGCTTGCGGCGAAGTTGATTATGCCTTTAATGCCGGGATAGTCGGCAAAAAGTTTCTTGAGAGCGTTGAGGTCGGTGCAATCGGCTTCCACGAAGTCGGGACGGATACCGCTGATGCGCTCTATGCCGTCAAGAACCTCACGGTTGCTGTTGGAGAGATTGTCGATTATCACTACGGGGTAGCCGGCTTTCTGAAGCTCAACCACAGTGTGGGAGCCTATGTAGCCGGTTCCACCGGTCACAAGGATGCGGTCTTTTTTCATTGGAGGGGTTTTATGTTGATTTAAGTTATGTCAGAGGTTATGATATTGCAAATATAACTCAATTCCTTGTTTTATGCGAGGCTTTTCAGTCCTTTTTTCAAGAGTGAGGGTCATGCGGCAGTTGGCGCAGTCAAAACCGAGACGGAAGGTCATCGCTCCGGATTTAAGGAAGAGTTTTTCGGGCCATTGCGCGCCCCGGGGCGTACGCAGGCAGTGTCCGCATTCACGGCGCAGACAGTAGCGGGTGGTCATCACTCTCAGGTCACGTTTATTGGCTTCCCGGCCGGTTTCAAGCGCAGGTTCGATTGTTGTGGCGCCGCAGTCGCGGTAGAATCCTTCGGCAAGACGGTTGGCCACGTTATCGTGGTATGTCAGCGTTTTAAGGGATTCGGGCACCGATAGTCCGGCAGCCGGCGGACGCCGGTATTCGATAGTCCGAGAGGCCGTCCTTGCCCGCTCCAGGGCTTCGATGGCGCGACGTCGCAGATCCGTTATCACTGACAGCGGAATGAAATATTTCTCGGCCAGATCCGTTACGGTTCTCGCGCGGAAAACTGTGTCGCCGGTCTTTCGCAGGGCCTGTAGTCTCGCTTCGGCCTGTGGCTTTCGCGCTTCCTGCAGCTCCAGAGCTACTGAAGCGGAGGCATTTATGCCGGTCTCATCCGTTACGTCAAGCGCCAGCCCGAAGCTGACGGGGCGCAGCGTCATATCCACTGCGATTGTGCGCGTCGCGGTTTCGGATTCAAGCAGGGTTTCGCGCTCGTGGTTGTGGTTACGCAGGAGAATCGTGCCGGATGGTATTTCTATATCGGAAGCGCAGAAGAGCGTGTTTCCTTCCACTCGGTTCACTCTGAACCCCTTGAAGCGGCGTTCGCTGTCGAAGTATCCCAGTCCGTCACCGTTGTGAAGCGTTGTGGTAAGCGAGGCCTTGATAGTGCGGCCTTTGCCGGAAATCACTTTCCCTACGGGTACGCCGGTCCACTTCGGAGAGTCGATTGACGCCATTTTCACTGCAGCCCGTGCCACGGTGGAGAAGTATTCGGTATACCCGCGGTTGAACCCTTCGGAAAGGTCGGGAACAAATGAGATGGCGGAAGTGCCGTCGGATGCGCGGCGGTATTTTCCGGCGGGAGCTTCCGCGATGGCACGGTCAATGATTTCGCGGTAAGCCGCCACGGCATTCTTTACGTAAGCGACATCCTTCAGGCGCCCTTCGATTTTGAAGGATGAGACGCCGGCGTCCATCATGGCGCCTACAAGGGAGGAGCGGTTGAGATCGCGCAGCGAAAGCAGATGTTTGTCGGCAATCAGAACGTGCCCCGAGGCGTCCACAAGGTCGAAACTGTGGCGGCAGATCTGCGGGCAGCAGCCACGGTTCGCGCTCCGGCCCAGAGTGGCCTGTCCGGCCTGGCAGTCGCCGCTGTAGCTCACGCACAGGGCGCCATGCACAAATGCCTCGATGGAAGCGAGCCCTTTTACAGAATCGGCTATGGCGCGCGTTTCATCAAGCGTGAGTTCGCGCGGCACCACGAGCTGGCTGATGCCGGCGCGCGCGAGAAAAAGGGCCTTTTCCGGCGTGCGGATGTCGCACTGGGTGCTTGCATGCAGGGCAATCGGAGGAATGTCGAGCCGCAGAAGCGCCATGTCCTGCACTATCAGTGCGTCGGTTCCCGCGTGGTAAAGCTCTTTTACCAGACGTTCAACAGCGCTGAGTTCCGAATCATATACAAGAGTGTTGAGCGTTACGTACACCCGGGCATTGAAGCGGTGGGCATAGTCGGCCACGCGGGCTATGTCGGCCACCGGATTTGCGGCAGCCTGGCGCGCCCCGTGGCTTTCGGCGCCGATATAAACGGCATCGGCGCCATGTTTTATTGCCTCGATGGCTGTCGCAGCGTCGCGGGCAGGGGCAAGCAGCTCTATAGTGTTTGGTGTCATGATTTCTGTTTCTATGCAAAGGTACATAAAAAAGAAGCCGGATGCACAGGTTCCGGCTTCTTTATGAAAGAGAGTAGGGCATTACTGCTGTTTCACAATTATGGAATAGACTTCGTCGAGGTGCTTTTGCAGTTCGGGCTGGAGGATGGCGGCTTCGCGTGGGTCGACCATCCGGAGGTCGGCATAGCGGTTTTCACCGTTTATAAAGGTGATGAGCGAACCGTCGGGCGCCGCGCAGTCAACGGTGAGAGCCGGTTTGCCTTGGGCGGTGAGAGCCGGATTGTAGCGATAGAGGGGCCAATAGCCGGCTTTCACTGCAAGTTTCTGCTCCACGGCGGCGTGGCTCATGCCTGAGCGTATGCCGTGGTTGATACACGGACAGTAGGCTATCACTATCGAGGGGCCGGGATAGGCCTCGGCTTCCATCAGAGCCTTTATGGTCTGCACATAATTTGCTCCGAGAGCCACGGACGCCACGTAGATGTTTCCGTAAGTCATCATCATGCGTCCCAGGTCTTTTTTGATGGTGCGCTTTCCGTCGGCCGCATATTTCATTACCGCTCCGAGGGGAGTGGCTTTCGAAACCTGTCCGCCCGTGTTGGAGTAACATTCCGTATCCATCACCAGAATATTGATGTCGATGTCCTGGGCAAGAACGTGGTCAAGACCGGCGAAACCTATATCGTAGGCCCATCCGTCGCCGCCTATGGCCCATACAGACTGCTTGGGAAGCATGTCGGCACGTTCCATAATTTTCCTGCCGGCAGGATTGTCGGGACAAGCGGCTTTGATGGCTTTTACAAGAGCCGTTCCGGCAGTGTCGGCTGCCGCTGCGTCCGCGCGCCCCCTGAGCCATGCCTGCGCGGCATCACGTACCGCAGATGGGACGGCGGAATCTGCTGCAAGGGCGCTCACGTCCGCGGCGAGCGTGGCGCGTCGGGCAGCGGTGGCACACGCCATTCCGAAACCATATTCGGCATTGTCCTCGAAGAGGGAGTTTCCCCATGCGGGACCGCGTCCGGTTTCGGTGTCGGCGCAATAGGCGTTGCTCGGGAAGTCGGCTCCCCATATAGAGCTGCAACCGGTGGCGTTGGCGATAAGAAGCCGCTGGCCGAAGAGCTGTGTGAGCAGTTTCACATAAGGTGTCTCTCCGCAGCCCGCACACGCCCCGGAGAACTGCATGAGAGGCTGCCTGAACTGAGTGGCTATTACCGAAGCAGGAGGAAGGCCCGGATTTTTGCGTGTGACGCGGGTCTGCGCATAATCCAGACACTGTGCCTGAACATCGTGAATCGACGCGATAGGCACCATATCGAGAGCTTTCCCGGGGCATATTGTGGCGCAGGAGCCGCATCCCACGCAGTCGTCGGGAAATACCTGAATTCTGTAAAAAAGCTTCGCGTCCCCGGAGCCGCCGTAGCGGGCAGCCGCGGTCGTGAAGCTTTGGGGTGCTGCCGCATCCTCGGCCTCTGAGAGGAGATAAGGACGGATAGCGGCGTGAGGGCACACGAGCGAGCACTCGGTACACTGAACGCATTTCTGTGCCGTCCACCTCGGAATATTGACAGCGATACGTCTCTTTTCATAGGCCGTGGTGCCCATTGGCATCGTGCCGTCGGGGGTGAGAGCCGAAACCGGGATATTTGAACCCAACAATTGCAGACACGGACGTGCCACGTCTTTTATGAAATCCGGAATCGGAGTGTCTTCGGCGGGTACGATGTCGGGCACCACGGTCCATGAAGAGGGATATTTTATTTCTTTAAGGGCGCCGGTGGCTTTGCCGATGGCGCTGAGATTATTCTGCACCTCGGTCTGCCCTTCGTGGAGATATGACTGCGATATGAGCTGGCGATAGCGCTCCATCGCGGCGTCGAACGGGAGCTTGTCCGACATAAGATGCAGGAACACGGTGGTCATTATGGAGTTTATTCTCACTCCCAGCCCGCATTCCTGAGCAAGAGAGTTGGCGTCGATATTGTAGAACCGCAGATTCTTCGAGGCAATGGCGCGTTTCATCCGCGGAGGAAGTTTTGCGTCAAGCTCCTCGGCGCTCCAAGGCGAGTTGAGCACGAAGATGCCGCCCGGCTTTATGTTGTCGAGCATCTCGAAGCGGTCCACGTAGGTGTTTTTGTTGCAGCCCACATAATCGGCATCGATTATGGAGTAAGCTTCTTTTATAGGCGCGGGAGCGAACCGCAGCTGCGATATGGTGTAGCCTCCTGATTTCTTGGCGGAATAATTGAAGAAGGCCTGCGCGTAAAGCGGGGCTACAGATGATACGCAGTCGGCTATCTGGCGGGTGGCTCCCACGGTGCCGTCGGAGCCCATGCCGTAGAATATGGCCTGGGTCATTCCGGGTGCAGGCACTATGAAATGCGCGCCCGAGATATCAAGCGACAAATGGGTTACATCATCGTCAATACCGACGGTAAAGCCCTTTATGGGGTGCTCCGACATGAGATTGTCGAACACGGCTTTTACCATCACCGGATTGAATTCCTTGCTCGAAAGGCCGTAACGTCCGCCGATGACTTTAATAGGTCGCCCGGCGTCGAGCACGGCAGCGGCCACATCGAGATAAAGGGGCTCGCCGGAAGAGCCCGGTTCCTTGGTGCGGTCGAGCACGGCGATACGCTTCACACTCGCAGGTATGGCCTCCAGCAGCTGCCGGGCCGGGAATGGGCGGAAAAGACGCAGCTTCACCACTCCGGTCTTGTAGCCGTGAGTGTTGAGCCAGTCCACGGTTTCCTCCACCACTCCGGTGGAGGAGCCCATACATATTATAATGTCTGTGGCGTCGGAGGCTCCGTAATAGTCGGCGAGATGATATTGGCGGCCGGTGACGGAGGCGCAGCGGTCCATGGCCTTCTGCACGATTTCCGGGAAGGCCAGATAGTAAGGATTGGAGGCTTCGGCGTTCTGGAAATAGACATCGGAGTTCTGTGCCGATCCGCGCAGGGTGGGGTGCGCGGGATTGAGGGCACGGTCGCGGAACGCGCGCACTTTGTCCCAGTCGACCAGCGGGGCCATTGCCTCATAGGGAATCACATCTATGGTGGATGATTCGTTGGATGTTCGCCATCCGTCGAAAAAGTGAAGCACGGGCACGCGGCCGTCGATTGCCGCCAGATGCGCCACAAGGGCGAGATCCATTGTTTCCTGTACGGAAGCCGATGCGAGCATGGCAAAGCCGGTGGCACGGCATGCCATAACATCCTGATGGTCGCCGAAAATCGAAAGGGCGTGTGTGGCGAGAGAGCGTGTGCCTACATGGAAAACGGCCGGCAGAAGTTCGCCGGCTATCTTATACATGTTGGGTATCATCAGCATCAGGCCTTGTGAGGCGGTGAACGTGGTGGCGAGCGCACCGGCGGCGAGGGCGCCATGGGTTGCGCCGGCCGCTCCGAGCTCGCTTTCCATTTCTTTCACATGAAGGGGCTGACCCATGAGATTCTTGCGTCCCTGCATGGCCCAGCGGTCGGCTGTCTCACCCATGGAGGCCACGGGCGTGATGGGATAGATAGTGGCGATTTCGCTCAGGGCATAGGCCACGTGGGTTGCGGCCGTGCAGCCGTCCATTATCTGTTTTGTCGGCTTTTCGTTCATAATGATGCTGAAAGGGTTTATGCTGGTTTACTTATAGGCCCTGTATGCCATATAGGGCCTATAAGTAAGCTTAGCTATCAGAATGCTTTGAGGCAAAGGTCGGTAATCCAGATCCAGAGCGGACAGAACCCGACGAAGAGGATTACGCTGAGAGTAAGGGATGAGGTGCCGGTGGCCACATAAGTGTCGTATTCGTCGGCGATAATGATGCCGGAGAATGCCGGAGGAAGGGCGCATGCCACAACGAGCATCTTGAGGTTGAGGGGATCCATGTGGAACATCAGACCTGCTATGAGAGCCATGGCCGGCATGAGGATGAGCTTAAGGATAGATCCGAGGATAGCCTGCCAGTTGAGGGTGACCTTGATGGCTGAGAGGGTGATGCCTGCGGAGAACACGGCCATGGAGGCGTTGGCCTTGGCCATGAGGTCGAACGAGGGGCTTGCCCATGCCGGCCATTTCAGCCCGCAGAGCACCAGAATCACGGCCAGGATAGGAGCCCATGCCACCGGCTGCTCCAGAGCGTGGATTACGGGAGTCCATGCGCTGACCTTTTTGCCGGGAGCCTGCGTCTTTTCCAGGGAGGCGTTGAGAAGGGAGAGGCCTACGGGGATACCTACGGCGTTGACCACGATGCCTATGATAGCGACCACGAGAGCCACGGCGGGAGTGGTGCCGAAGATAGGTTCGAGCACAGCGAAGCCGAGGAAGCCGATTGTGGGCGATCCGTTGATAAGGGCGGCCACGGCACCGTCGGCACCGTTGTTTCCTTTAAAGCAATATGCGAAGATGAAGTATACAAGCATAAAGCACACCATGATTACCACAAGGGATATGATGGATAGCTTTATGTCGGCGGCAAGCATTTCACGGCTTGACTGTACGATTGAAACGAAAAGGGCGGCGGGGAGGGCGTAATCGAGCACGACCTTGTTGAATTTCTTGGCGTCGTCACCGGAAAAGATTTTGCGACGGCCGGAAATATATCCCGCAAGCATAATCACCACGATAGGGACGATTGCGTATAGAATTATATGTAACATAACGGGTTCAATTAGCAGTTAAACGGAATGTCCTGAAAAAATCCCGGTCCGCCGCCGGGCAAGGATTCCGGCGGCGGCGAGACCATTTAAGGTGAAAATGCTTGGTCTAAACGGTTACGTCAATCAGTGATGCGGGATTGAGATAGCCGATGTGACCGCTTTCTTTGCCTGAATCGGCTGCCAGCTGCACGTCAATCAGACAGGGTTTCTTCGAAGCCACGGCCTCGGTAAGTGCTGTGAAGAGTTCAGCGGGTGTGGTCACATAATAAGTGGTGGCACCGAATGCGTCGCCGAGCTTGTCGTAACGAGCCTTCACATCGAGGGTTGTCGGGGCTGGATCGCCGTCGTGGCTCAGGTTGACACCGATGCCGTTGTATATGCCGCCGTTGTTGAAAATACATACGGTGACAGGAAGTTTGTATCTGCAGATGGTTGAGAAATCCATGCCGGAGAATCCGAACGCGCTGTCGCCTTCCACGGCAACCACGCTTTTTCCGGAGGCGACTGCCGCGCCTATGGCCGAGCCCATACCCATGCCCATGATGGCCCATGTGGCGCAGTCAATGCGGTGACGGGGCAGGAACATGTCCACGGAGTCGCGTGTGTCGTCGAGGGTGTTGGCGCCTTCGTTTACGAGAATCACGTCGGGATTGGCTTCGAGCACTTTCTTCACGGATCCAAGGGCGCTCCAGTGGGTCATGGGAACCGTCTGAGGCTCCAGACGCTCCAGGAACTTGGCGTTCTTGACCTTTGATTCACTCTGGATTCCGCTTACCCATGCCGGATCCATGGCAAGTTTCTTGCCGGCGAGGGCGGCGATAATCGCATCGACCGAGCTTTCGAGGTCGCCCACAACGGGAGCCGCTATCGGGCGGTTGCAGTCAATCTCTTCGGGGTCGATGTCGAGCTGTATAAACTTGCCGTCGGGATTCCATTTCCCGTGGCCGCGGGAAAGGAGCCAGTTGAGACGGGCACCCACCAGCATAACCACATCGGCCTGCTCCATGATAGTGGAGCGTGCGGAGATGGCGCTAAGCGGATGATTGTCGGGCATCAGGCCCTTGGCCATTGACATGGGATAGAACGGAATGCCGGTGGATTCGATGAGATGCTTGATTTTGTCGTCGATCTGGGCGTAGGCTGCGCCTTTGCCCAGAAGGATAGCCGGACGCTTTGCCGAGGCAAGGAGGCTCACGGCGCGTTCAACGGCCTGGGGCGAGGGAATCTGTGCGGGTGCCGGGTCGACGGGCTGGAAGAACAGTTTGTCGGCATCGGCATGGTCCATTATCGCTCCGAGACATGGAGTGGTGATATCGAGATAGACACCGCCGGGACGGCCGCTGACGGCAGCGCGGTAAGCGCGGGCCACCGCGGTGGGAATGTCCTCGGGTTTGTTTACGCGGTAGGCTGCCTTCACCAGGCCCTTTGCTACGTTGAGCTGGTCGAGGCCTTCGTATGTGCCCTGATCCAGGTCTATGGGTTCGCGTACGCTTGAACCTGAAATCTGTATCATGGGATAACAATTGACAGTGGCGTTGGTGGTGGCCGTAAGGCCGTTCATGAATCCGAGAGAGGATACGGTGAGCAGTACGCCGGGAGTCTTTGTCAGGTAGCCGTGGGTGGCGGCGGCCATGCCGGCCTGCTGTTCATGACGGAAACCGATGAAGCGTATGCCGAGATCCTGGGCTATATATGCGAATTCAGTCACGGGGATACCCACGAGACCATACATTGTATCTATGCCTACGTTTTTGAGCGCCTTCGCGAGAATATACATTCCTGTGACCTGCTCGGGGAAGTGGGGAGCGGGTTTCTGCGGAGTGGCGGGAGAGGCAGGTTGGGTTGTTGACATAAAAATCGGTTATGAGAATAGTTGAAAAGAATATACCGGAGCGGGGGACAGCCGCATATGTGTGTCGCGCGGTCTCCGCCGCTCCGGTTAAGATTATTGGGCGTATTTTATTTAGCGGCCTCTTTAGGCATGGGTGCCGTGGTGCCGTTCTTGGCAAACGAATCAATCTGCTCGGGAGTGTAGCCAAGTGCGGTGAGTACTTCGGTGGTGTTGCCGCCGAGAGTAGGACACGGGCCGTAGGTGGGCTGATAGTCAGAGATAGTGAAGGGCACTCCTACGGTGACGAATTCGCCGATTTTTCCACCCTGATTGATTTTTACAAGGGTATTGCCGTCGTAGAGACTCTCGTCGTCCATAATCTCCTTGGTGGAAAGAACCGGACCTACGGGGACGCCGGCTTTCGACAGCAGGTCGGTGACTTCATATTTTGTCTTTGTGATTGTGAACTGCTCGATGCGGGCGTAGATTTCCTGTTTGTGTTTGTCGCGTGCGTCGGCGGTGTTGAAATCGGGGTTGGTGAGCCAGTCCTCGAATCCGAGAGCCTTGGCGGCGAGCTCAAACTGTTTGGCTCCGCGCTGGAGAATCACGTAGACATAAGCATTGGGGTCGGTTTCCCAGCCTTTGCATTTGTATGTCCAGCCGAGAACGCCTGAGCCTTCCTGGTTGCCGGAGCGGGGAACGAAGTCGCCGAATTTCTCATTGGGATACTGCGGGAACTGGGTCAGATAGCCGATACGGTCGAGGGTGAGCTGGTCGCGTGTCTTGATACGGCAGAGATTAAGACATGCATTGTGCATCGACTGGTATACATACGAGCCTACTCCCGTTTTCTCGCGCTGCAGAAGGGCAGTAAGCAGACCGATGAGAAGGTGCATTCCTGAATTGGAGTCGCCGAGGGCGGCCCCGCTCTGTGTAGGCACATTGTCGGGGCCCTGCCACCAGCCTGTGGTGGAAGCGGCGCCTGCGGTTACCTGGGCTACAGGCTCGTAAGCCTTCAGATTGACATATTTCGAGGATACGGGGAAACCTTTGATGGTACCGTAGATGCAACGGGGATTGAGTGCATGGACGGCTTCCCAGCTGAATCCGAGCTTATCCATTGCTCCGGGATGGAGGTTCTCAACGAAGATATCGCATTCCTTGATAAGTTTGGTGAGAATTTCCTTGCCGTCGGGGGTCTTTGCGTCAAGAGCGAGGGATTTTTTGTTGGAGTTGAGCTGGAGGAAGTAATAGCTGGGCTCATCGGGGAGGAACTGTAGCTCCTTACGGGTAGCGTCGCCTACACCGGGACGTTCGATTTTTACTACATCCGCGCCAAGCCAGGCGAGCATCTGAGTACATGAAGGACCGGATTGAACTTCGGTGAAATCCACCACCTTGATTCCTTGTAGAGGGGCTGTGTTCATAATCGTTGTGTGATTTAATTCGTGTGATTACTTTAAGAGTTGAAATGTCAAGGCGCGTTGCGGAAGCGCCCGGAACAGCCGGCCTGACGTATCATTGGGTGTGGCGGCGTTCGATAATCAAACACGGCCAATGGGTTCAATGTTCGGAAATTAACATTTGGAGCAGGATTTTCTTTACAATGTTTAACTTTCATCCAAATATAATATAGGTGAAGTGTGTGAAAATCAAAGAAACTGATTAAATTTGCATTCGGTTTGGCGGCTCCGGAAAGGAGTCGGCCACTAACGATGTAATAACTAATTAAAAGACAATGATAAACATTACATTTCCCGACGGCTCGACCCGACAGTTTGAAAGTGGTGTCACCCCTCTTCAGATTGCCGAGAGCATAAGCCAGCGCCTTGCGCAGGATGTGCTGGCCGCGAGCGTCAACGGCAAGGAATGGGACCTTTCCCGTCCGGTAACCGAGGATGCAGAAGTGCGTCTTTACAAGTGGGACGATCCGGAGGGCAAACATGCTTTCTGGCACAGCTCGGCGCACCTTCTGGCCGAGGCCCTTCAGCAGCTTTATCCCGGCGTGAAATTCGGCATAGGACCGGCTATTGAAAACGGTTTCTATTACGACATTGACCCCGGAGAACATGAAATCACCGCCGCCGATTTCCCCAAAATCGAGCAGAAGATGCTTGAACTGGCACGCACCAAACAGCCCATAGTAAGAAAGGAGATATCCAAAGCCGACGCGCTGAAAATGTTTGGCGACCGTGGCGAGGAATACAAGTGCGAGCTTATCTCCGAACTTGAGGACGGCACCATAACCACATATACCCAGGGCGAGTTCACCGACCTGTGCCGCGGCCCGCATATCCCCACCACCGCTCTCATCAAGGCAGCCAAGGTGATGTCGCTTGCCGGCGCCTACTGGCGCGGCGACGAGAAGCGCAATCAACTCGTGAGGGTTTACGGCATCACTTTCCCCAAGCAGAAGATGCTCGACGAGTATCTGGCGCTGCTTGAGGAGGCCAAGAAACGCGACCACCGCAAACTCGGCAAAGAGATGGAACTCTTCACATTCTCACAGAACGTGGGTGCCGGTCTGCCCCTGTGGCTTCCCAAGGGAGCCGCTCTCCGCGACCGTCTGGAGCAGTTCCTCCGCAAAATCCAGAAACGTTACGGCTATCTGCAGGTAATCACCCCCCATATCGGCAACAAGAATCTCTACGTGACCTCCGGCCACTATGCAAAATACGGCAAAGACTCCTTCCAGCCCATCCACACACCCGAGGAAGGGGAGGAGTATCTGCTCAAACCCATGAACTGCCCGCATCACTGCGAGATTTACCGCTCGTCGCCACGCAGCTACCGCGACCTCCCCATGCGTCTGGCTGAGTTCGGCACCGTTTACCGCTACGAGCAGAGCGGTGAGCTTCACGGTCTGACCCGCGTGCGCGGCTTTACGCAGGACGATGCTCACATATTCTGCGCTCCCGAGCAGATAAAAGAGGAGTTCCTGAAGGTGATGGACATCATATTCTACATCTTCAAGGCCCTCAACTTCGACAACTACGAGGCTCAGATCTCGCTCCGCGACCCCAACAACAAGCAGAAATACATAGGCAGCGACGAGAACTGGCATCTTGCCGAGCAGGCTATCATAGAGGCATGTCAGGAAAAAGGCCTGAAGGCCCGCACCGAGCTGGGCGAGGCTGCATTCTACGGCCCGAAGCTCGACTTCATGGTGAAGGACGCCCTGGGACGCCGCTGGCAGCTGGGAACCATCCAGGTGGACTATAACCTTCCCGAGCGCTTCCAGCTTGAGTATACCGGCAGCGACAACCAGAAACACCGCCCCGTGATGATTCACCGCGCGCCCTTCGGCTCGATGGAGCGATTCGTGGCCGTGCTTCTTGAGCACACCGCCGGACGCTTCCCGCTGTGGCTCACCCCCGACCAGGCAATTGTGCTTCCCATCAGCGAGAAATTCAACGACTACGCCCATGAGGTGGCCCGTCAGCTCGACGAGGCCGACGTGCGCGTGACAGTCGACGACCGAAACGAGAAAATAGGCAAGAAAATTCGCGACAACGAACTGCGACGGATACCCTATATGCTCGTGGTAGGCGAAAAAGAAGCAGAAAATGGCACAATTTCAGTAAGAAAACAGGGCGAAGGTGATAAAGGTACGATGAAAATTGCTACCTTTGCAGAACTTTTGGCTGATGAGGTCAAAAACATGACTAATAATCCTACTCACTGAATGGAGAAAAAACCTTTTGTACCGGGTCCGCGTCGCGATAACAACGGCCCTTCCCGCAGGGGCGGCAACGCACCCAAAGACCTTCACGCAATCAACGAACGCATTCGTGCCCGCGAGGTACGTCTGGTCGGTGACAACGTAGAGACAGGCATATACCCCATTCAGGAGGCCCTGAAGATAGCCGAGGCCCAGGGGCTCGATCTGATTGAAATCTCGCCCAACGCCGCTCCTCCGGTGTGCAAGGTGCTCGATTATCAGAAATTTCTCTATCAGCAGAAGAAACATCAGAAAGAGCAGAAAGCCAAGGCCACCAAGGTTGTGGTGAAGGAGATCCGTTTCGGACCCCAGACCGACGACCATGACTATAACTTCAAGCTCAAACATGCCATTGGCTTCCTTCAGGACGGCGCCAAGGTGAAAGCCTATGTTTTTTTCCGCGGCCGCTCCATCCTTTTCAAGGAACAAGGCGAGGTGCTTTTGCTCCGTTTCGCCAACGACCTTGAGGAATACGGCAAAGTTGAGCAGATGCCGGTGCTCGAGGGTAAGCGCATGATCATAATGCTCTCGCCCAAGAAAACCAAAGCCTGAGAAAATCAAGAGATATAACTCGAATTAATACAATTAACAAAAACAAAAATGCCTAAGATTAAGACTAATTCCGGTGCCAAAAAGAGGTTCGCCCTTACCGGATCAGGAAAGATCAAGAGAAAACACGCTTTCAAGAGCCACATTCTCACCAAGAAGACCAAAAAGCAGAAACGTAACCTTACCCACTTCACCGTTCTTGCCAAGACCGATGTGAAGGCTGTAAAGGAACTTCTCGCTATGAGATAATCAGGCTCAGGGCTTCTCGAAATCCACAATTTAATTCGTGAATTTATATTCCATTTATTAACCGAACGCTTAGCACAGAAGAGTTCCGGACCACAAAGCCGGACCGCTAACTTTCAAAAAACAACAAAACAATGCCAAGATCAGTAAATCATGTAGCTTCAAGAGCTCGCAGAAAGAAAATCTTAAAACTCACCCGCGGATACTTCGGTTGCCGCCGCAATGTATGGACCGTTGCCAAGAACACCTGGGAAAAAGGTCTGACATACGCTTACCGCGACCGTAAAGATAAAAAGCGCAATTTCCGCGCACTGTGGATTCAGCGTATCAACGCTGCCGCAC
>VSPV01000005.1 GCA_009775605.1 Paramuribaculum sp. | reverse complement strand
AGGAAATAGCGGTCGTGCGTCACGGCGATCACCGTACCCTTGTACTGCTGGAGGTGCTGTTCGAGCCAGTCGATTGACTCGGCGTCGAGGTGGTTGGTGGGCTCGTCGAGCAGCAGCACGTCGGGCTGCTGGAGGAGCAGACGGCAGAGGGCCACGCGGCGGCGCTCACCTCCGGAGAGGGTGGTGACGGGCTGGTCGTCGGGCGGACACTGGAGGGCGTCCATGGCGCGCTCCAGGCGCGAGTCGATGTTCCATGCGTCGGCAGCGTCGAGCTTGTCCTGAAGCTCGGCCTGGCGCTGGATGAGGGCGTCCATCTTGTCGGGGTCCTCGAGCACGTCGGGGTCGCCGAATGCTTCGTTTACCTTGTCGAACTCGGCAAGGAGATCCATGATGGGCTGCACGCCCTCGCGCACAACCTCGATGACCGTCTTGGAGGGGTCGAGCTTGGGATCCTGCTCGAGATAGCCCACGGAGTAGCCGGGCGACCATACCACTTCGCCCTGATAGCTCTTGTCGATGCCGGCGATGATTTTGAGAAGTGATGATTTACCGGAACCGTTGAGACCGATGATGCCGATCTTGGCTCCGTAGAAGAATGAGAGATAGATGTTTTTCAGAACTTGTTTCTGGGGCGGGTAGGTCTTGCTGACGCCTACCATCGAGAAAATTACTTTTTTGTCGTCGGCCATAGGTCGGTGGAGTGGTTGTTGTTTTAAGGTTAGAGACGAGGAGGGATGGGGAGAAGCGGCTCAGCGCTTGCGCGGAGCATACTTCACGGAGTAGTCGCAGCGTGTGCGGCCCTCTATTATGTTGCGGAGCTTGCTCTTGATGAGCTGCTTGCGTATGGGCGAGATGTGGTCGATGTAGAGACGGCCCTCGAGATGGTCGCACTCGTGCTGCACCATACGGGCCAGGAAGCCGGATATTTCCTCGGTGCGGGGGTTGCCGTCAAGGTCGGTCCAGGAGAGGCGTATGTGTTCAACACGGGGCACGTTTTCCCACAGTCCGGGGAGGCTGAGGCATCCCTCGGCGCGGGAGATACGGTCGCCGTCGAGCACCTCTATCTCGGGGTTGATGAGTTCGAAGCGGCGTCCGGCGCATTCGGGAAAGCTGTCGGCGAGAGGGTCGGCGTCAATCACCACCAGCCGTATGTTGCGGCCTATCTGTGGGGCGGCGAGGCCCACGCCTTCGCTGGCATACATGGTCTCGAACATGTCGGCCACGAGTTCGCGGAGGCCGGAATCGGCGGTGTCGACGGGCTCGGAGACGTTGCGGAGCACGGGGTGGCCGTAGAGGTATACCGGTAGTTTCATATCAGTCAGTTGAGTTGTATTGCCTGCTTTGCAGGTAGTCGTTGAGAATTATGGTGGCGGCCATGCGGTCCACGGCATCCTTTGAGCGGCGCTGCATGCGGTGCATGCCGCTGTCGATCATTCCGCGGTGGGCGAGAACGGATGTGAACCGCTCGTCGAAGAATTCCACGGGGATTGAGGGGAATGCGGCCCTGAGGCGGCCGATGGCCGGATTGATATAGCGCATCGATTCGGAGGGGTTGCCGCGCATGTCCTTGGGAAGACCTACTATTATGCGGTCGACCGGCTCGGTGGCCGTGTATCCGGCAATGAATTTTATGAGTTCTGCCGACGGAACCGTGCAGAGGGCGGTGGCCACGATGCGGAGGGTGTCGGTGACGGCGATGCCACACCGCCGGCGTCCGTAGTCTATGGCCAGAAGTCGTCCCATGCGGGCGGATTATTCGAATGTCATTTCATCGAATCCGGCGGCGTCGAATTCGTCGGGCGTGAATTCGTCGGAGCCGTAGAATTCCTCGTCGATTTCAGGGTCGGCGATGGCTGCGGCTGTCTTGGCGTCGATTTTGGCCTCGAAGTCCTTCATGTCCACAAACTGTGCGGGAGCGTGGCCCATGGAGAGAGTGCAGAGGGGGTCCTGGAGATGCTTTCCGGGTTCGGTGGTTTTCAGCTCCATGAAGAATGCGCGTTCGGTGAGATAGTCGAACACGAAAATCAGGCGCTGGCCTTCGTCCTCGATGAAGTCGCTGATTACTGACTCGTCCATGAGGTATATGTCCTCCGACGAATCGGACCCCATGTCCTCGAGGGTTATTTCCTTGCCTTTCTCCCAGCCGTTGTCGCAGAGGAAGAATGAGTTCATCTGGCCTTTGTCGTAGCCCACGCAGTCGCAGATGGCGTTGCGGAGGCTGAGGAATGTGGCGTCGGCGTCGATAGCTATTTCACGCTTGAAGTTGTCGACTTCGTCGGAAACTATTCTGAATTTGTAAATCATAGTGATATATTGTATAAGGAGATTCTGATATAAGTGTTGCGGATGCGAAGTTAGTAATTAGACCGCTAATGGTAAATATGTGGAATAACAAATTTACAAGAAAATTGTGGGAAGTGGAGGAGAGAGGGCCAAAAAACAGACGGTATGTCAAAACTGGAATTTTGACATACCGCCGTCAGTGGGGTATGTGACGCTCCGGATGGAGCGGTGGATTGACTGTGTATCAGGCTATGATACCGTGTTTGCGGAACACTTTGCCTATCTTTTCGAGGGCGGTGGTCACCTGCTCGCGGGTGTGTGTGGCCATAAGCGAGAAGCGTATGAGGGTGTCGTGTGGAGCGACAGCCGGGGAAACCACGGGGTTTACGAAGATGCCTTCGTCGAGGAGGTCGCGGGTGATGGCGAATGTCTTGAAGTTGTCGCGGACGAAAAGAGGGATGATGGGAGTGGAGGTGTTGCCGATTTCGATTCCGAGGGCGCGGAAGCCGTCGAGGGCGTAGTGGGTGAGATCCCAGAGGGCGTCCTGACGCTCAGGCTCGGCCTGCATAATCTCCAGGGCCTTGAGGGCGGCGGCTGTGGAGGCCGGGGTGATGGAGGCGGTGAAGATGTAGGAGCGGGAGTGGTGACGGAGGAAGTTGGTGATTTCCTTGTCGGTGGCTATGAAGCCTCCCAGCGAGGCGAATGATTTGGAGAATGTGCCCATTATGAGGTCAACGTCGTCGGCCACGCCGTAGTGGTGGCACACTCCGCGGCCCCCTTTGCCGAAGACGCCTATGCCGTGGGCTTCGTCGACCATCACGGAGGCGTTGTATTTCTTGGCGAGTTCGGTGATGGTCTTCACGTCGGCCACGTCGCCTTCCATCGAGAAGACGCTGTCGGTGACAATGAGCTTCACTTTGTCGGGGTCGCATTTCTGGAGCTGTTTCTCGAGCGAAGCCATATCGTTGTGGCGGTATTTGAGCGACTGCGAGAACGACAGACGGCGGCCTTCGATAATCGAGGCGTGATCCTGCTCGTCCCAGAGAATATAGTCCTCACGGCCGGTGAGAGCCGAAACCACTCCGAGATTCACCTCGAATCCGGTGGAATAAATCATTACGTCTTCCTTGCCGATGTATTCGGCAATGGCACGCTCGAGTTTCTTGTGGAGGTCGAGGGTGCCGTTGAGAAACGGCGATCCGGCGCAGCCGGTGCCGTATTTGCGGGTGGCTTCGATGGCTGCTTCCTTGATGCGGGGGTCGTTGACCAGGCCGGTGTAGCAGTTTGAGCCGAACATCAGGACTTTTTTGCCGTCGATAATCATCTCGGGGTCCTGCTCACTCGAGATGGCGCGGAAATAAGGATAAATTCCGGCTGCTTTGGCTTCCTGCGGCGCGGTGTACTGTGATAATTTAGCTTGTAATAGCTTCATAGGTAATGAAATGGACGTTTATTCCTCTGCTTGGATTTTGGGCGGAACAGACTCCTTCCGTCAATGCAGGCTGCAAAGTTAATAAAAATCGGAAAAACGGGAGGTTAATGAGTGTGAAAAAATGCACATTTTGCGATTTTTGTGAAGAAAATGTGACGGAAAGCAGCCTCACGGTATCAATTGGGAGAAGAAACGGGGTGGTGGCTTACAAAATGACGGGAGTGCACGCGGCATTAATGTGGTGCAAGAAATTGATGCACCCATATAAGGCATTGCCCTGCAACTATTTTTCGCGAATGCTTGTTGTTGTAATACAAATACATTATATTTGCCGTATAAAATATTACGATATGGATATAGCACTTCCCAAAAAGAATCAGAGTTTCCGACTGCCGGTTGAGCTTATTGAACGCCTGCGCCAGCTTGCCAAGCGTCAAAACAGAAGCCTCAACAACTATGTAGAGACTCTGTTGCTTGATGCTGCATACAGTGAGCCTAATGAAGTTACACTCGCGGCAATGAAGGAAGCACAGAGTGGCGCTCTGCGAAATACCACCCCTCTTGATTTATCCTCGGTAGAAGCAATGGAACGCTCCATGGGATTATGAAGAAGCTGCACCCTACCACCCAATACAAAAAGGATTACAAACGCTTCCGCAACAATCCCAATAAGCTGAAAAAGCTTATAACTGTCCTCAACATGCTCCAGTCGGAAACTCAGATTCCACCTGAATATTATCCGCACATGCTTACCGGTAATTATGCCGGATATATGGAGTGCCATATTGAAGGCGATTTTCTGCTGATATGGTTTGACCCGGACACCGACCAAATAGACCTTGTCCGTCTCGGTTCTCATTCGGAACTCTTCAGACAATAATCATATTTTACAAGACACCCCGGCCTAATAATTCAGAGAACTCATATAAACGTTTATAATCTGACGGCACCGCTATTTACTGCTATCCGGGTGGATGTCGCAAAATTCAAATTGTCGCCCAGATTGTAGGGGATGTACGCTCGTGCATCCGTTGATAACCAATGGCTTATTTGCGGCTGTTCCATGGAACAGCCCTACGTTTTGGGGATTTGCCACACCCTCTTTAAGTAAAAAGGTACCCTGAGCGACGCTCGGAGGCCGATGGCCCTAATATATTGTTCTGTAAGTTTTCAGGGGAGGCGGACAAGGCGGTCCAGGAGGGCGGTGAAGGTGGCGTCGAGGTCGGCGGTGAGGCCGGGATGGGGGCGCGAGGTGCGCAGACATGCGCTGCGGGCGGCCGTCAGCCAGCGGAAACGTTCCTCGGGGAGCAGCCCGGCAAGCGGGCCGGCCTGTGGCAATCCGTGGGCCACACCGGTGAATGATGCCGTCTGGCGCAGGATGGCGTCGACGTCGGCCGAGGGCCACAGGGCGAGAAGGCGCGCGGTGTCCAACTCCACAGCGGCTTTTATCCAGCGGCGGCGCTTGCACATCATGAGCAGGCCGATGTTGAGCAGTTCGCCCCGCTCCACATCGGGCATCACGCGTATCACGGCATATTCATATAATAGCTTTTCTTGCATCTATGGCTGATTGGGTGAAAATCCGGGAGTTGGCCAGACGTGTCTGAAGAAATGTGATGTAGCCCTGCTTTATTTCGGCTGCGGACATACCGAGGTCGGGGCGCGCGGCCCACGCATCGGGCACAAGCTCCACTATTGCGGCGAGAAGGTCGGGGGTGAGGCGCTGCCGCATCAGGCTGTCAGTCTCCTCCAGGCGCGAGGCGAGATGAAGCAGGGCATGGTCCTTGATGTAAGGGAAGTGCGATAGCGCGGCCTTTCCGGGGTCGGCCCACGAATGGTGGAAATAGAGCGAGGCCCCGTGGTCTATGAGCCACGTCTCGCGCCCGTGCCAGAGGAGCATGTTGGTGTTGCGCAGGGTGCGGTCTATGTTGGTGAGGAAGGCATCGGTCCACACTATGCGCGAGGCTGTCTCGGCGTCAATGGTGTTGATGTAGGGGTCGATGGAGAGTGCTCCTTCCAGAAAGTGCATGCCCAGATTGAGGCCGCGGCTTGCCTGCATGAGGTCCTGCACTTCCTCGTCGGGCTCCGTGCGGCCGAAGTCTTCGTCAAGATCCAGAAACACCAGTTCGGGCACGAGCAGACCGGCCGCGCGCGCCACCTCGCCGCCGATTATTTCGGCGGCAAGCACTTTCGGGCCGTGGCCCGAGCCGCGCAGCTTGGCGGCATATCGGAAGCCGTCGTCGGCCTCCACGAGCAGCGGCAGGGAGCCGCCCTCGCGCAGGGGCGCAATGTAGCGTGTCACGGTCTGATGCCTCAGTGGGTCCATTTTCATGTGGTTGTCCGGCTCTGATTTTCCGGCTCCTAAATATAACGCGAAGTTACTGAATTGGTTTCACATGCATGCAAGTTGCTGCTGAAAAATGTGGTATATGGTGCCTCCCGTCACGGCTCAAAGATAGAGGCTTGCAAATGCTCATGTATTAATCATACATGATGTCGGGATTGCATTCAGCAGGTGAATACCAGGTAATACCATAATCTTCCCTTAATATTCTTCTCTTAGTTGCCCAATACCAATGGCAAAATCCAAATCTTTTTGGTGTATCTTTAAGGGCTTCGTCAATCTTTTTCTCTAATTCTTCTGCTATAACTGCAATTTTTTGTAATGTGGCTTTGGAATTAACAAGGGGGATAGGATGTGTTGAGTAATACGCAAGATACTACCCGTTGGTTGAATCCACCTTTTAATTCAACCAACGGGTTATATTTGTAATAGTATTTCTGACGGCAATTTGAGAGAAGAGCCGTGTGTGGCTTCCAGAATTTAAATTGTATACCATAAATCTAAAATCTATACCAATTTCCTGAAATATGGGAATACTGAAAGTCGGAATAATAGGATTAGGACGAATGGGCGGCTTTTTCTTGAACTCGTTCAAAAAAAGCGACAGATGGGAAGTGTCGGCCATCTGCGAGACCAACGAGGGCGCCCATGAGGGGATAAGGGCCCGTGCGCCACAGGCGCGCATTGTGTCCGACGAGGACCGGATTTTTGAGGATCCGGAAATCTCGGCCGTGGTGCTTTCGGCTCTGGCTGACTCCCGGCTGAGCCAGATAAGAAAAGCTGTAAAATACGGCAAGCATATCATATCGGAAAAGCCGATAGCCGACACTGTGGAAAATGAATGGGCGGCGGTCAGGGCCGTGGAAAACGCCCCGGTAATGTCGGCAGTCAATCTCTACATTCGCAACTCATGGTATCTCAACAAGCTCAAGGAGACAATATGCTCCGGTGAGCTCGGCGAACTTGCCGTGGTACGCATCTGCCACATGACTCCGGGCCTTTCGCCCGGTGAGGGCCATGAGGCCGAGGGCCCGGCTTTTCATGACTGCGGCATGCACTATGTGGATGCCGCGCGATGGCTGGCCGGATCGGAATACAAAACCGTCAGGGCACAGGCCGTGAGAATGTGGGCTTATAAAGACCCGTGGTGGCTGCAGTGTCAGGGTACGTTTGAAAACGGAGTGGTGTTTGACATAACGCAGAGCCACGCCTACGGACAGCTCTCGGCCAAGCAGACCCACAACTCATATATGGATATAATAGGCTCGAAAGGCATCGCGCGGATGAGCCACGATTTCAAGACGGCCATAGTGGAGATTCACGGCGAAACGAAAACCGAGTGGATCGAAAAGCCATACGGCGGCAAAAATATAGATACTCTTATAGAGCTTATGGCCGACTCGATAGAGAGCGGCGTGCGCGACAGCCGCATGCCCGCGTTCCGTGATTCGGCCGTGGCTTCGGAGTTTGCATGGAAATGTCTGGCCGACGCGGCTACACACGATATGCCAGTGAAAGGAACCCCCGAAGAACTTGAACGCATCCACGAGCGGCGCCGCACCATGACCGACGGCTACGGACTGCTCCACAAACAGACTACACGATAAGCGGGTGCCGTTTTTCAGGATTCAAAGGAAACTGCTTACCGCTAAAAACGATAATTCAAATACATATAAATATACCAATCATGATGCAACCGCTTTTATTCATAGGAAATCTCGGCATGGGTGAACTCCTTATAATATGCCTTATAGTGCTGCTGCTTTTCGGCGGCAAGAAAATCCCCGAACTGATGCGCGGCCTCGGCAAGGGCGTGAGGAGTTTCAAGGAGGGTGTCAACAATATCGAGCGCGATATCGACAACTGTGCCGAAGATCCCAAAAAATAACTATGAGGGTGTGCCATAGCGGCTCATCCTTGACATTCTGCCGTACTGTATGGCTCAGTCCATGAAGAACTATTTACCAATCATTATATAATAAGCGAAATTATGTCAGAAGAAATTTCGAGAAGACAATTCCTTAAATCAGGTGCTATGTCGGCTCTCGGACTCATGGTTGTTCCGAGTTCCGTACTGGGCAAGGCTTTCGGGCATGTGGCTCCGAGCGACAAACTCAACATTGCCGTTGTGGGTATAGGCGGTATGGGCCATGCCAACATCAACGCCGTAAAGGAAACTGAAAACATCGTGGCTCTCTGCGATGTGAACTGGAACTATGCCAAGGGTGTGTTCGACGAGTTCCCAAAAGCAAAGCGTTACTGGGATTATCGCAAGATGTTCGACGAGATGGGTCCGGAAATCGACGCCGTTATCGTGGCCACTCCCGACCATACCCATGCGATAATAGCCGCCGACGCCATGACTATGGGCAAACATGTGTTCGTTCAGAAGCCTCTGACCCATTCGGTGTATGAATCGCGTCTGCTCACCAAGCTGGCCGAGACTACTGGCGTAGCCACCCAGATGGGCAACCAGGGCGCGTCGTGGGAAGGCACGAATCTTGTGTGTGACTGGATCTGGAACGGCGAGATAGGCGATGTGACCCTCGTGGAGTGCGCTACCGACCGTCCCATCTGGCCGCAGGGCCTGAATATCCCTGAAAAGGTTGACAAAGTGCCCAAGTATCTTGACTGGGACCTCTTCACGGGCCCCGCCAAAATGAATCCATATAATGAAATATACCAGCCGTGGAACTGGCGCGGATGGTGGGACTACGGCACCGGCGCTCTCGGCGACATGGCATGTCATATCCTCCACCAGCCCTTCAAGGCCCTGAATCTGAAATATCCCATCAAGGCCGAAGGCTCGTCGACGCTGCTTCTGAGCGCATGCGCGCCCCAGGCACAGCACGTGAAGCTCACATTCCCGGCCCGCGACAACATGGCCAAGGTAGCCATGCCTGAAGTGGAAGTGCACTGGTATGACGGCGGTCTGCTTCCCGACCGTCCCGCAGGCTTCCCCCAGGGAAAAGCTCTCATGCCCGCCAACGGCGGCCTCACCATATTTCACGGCACCAAGGATACGCTTATATGCGGATGCTACGGCACCGAGCCATTCCTGCTGTCGGGACGCACGCCGAATGCTCCCAAGGTTGCGCGCCGCGTGCCCACATCGCATGAGATGGACTGGGTGCGTGCCTGCAAGGAAAGCAAGGAAAACCGCGTGAAATGTAATTCGGACTTCTCGGAGGCCGGCCCGTTCAACGAAATGGTTGCGATGGGCGTACTCGCGGTGCGTCTGCAGGGCCTCAACAAGACTCTGGAATGGGACGGCGAGAACATGTGCTTTACCAACATCGGCGACAACGAGGAGATAAAGACCGTGATAAAGGACGGCTTCAAGATTCACAACGGACATCCCACGTTTGACAAGACATGGACCGATCCCGTGAACGCCCGTGAGTTTGCCGCCGAACTTATCAAACACAACTACCGCGACGGCTGGAAACTTCCCGACATGCCCGCATAACCGAAATCATTTTCAACTATAAAATAAATCATGCCAATCATGAAAAAAATTGTTATTCTCGCAGCAGGCGTAGTCGCAATGATGGCTTCCTGCACAAGCAAAAATGCCAACAGCAACGCGGCCGCAGAGGCTGCCGACAGTGTTGCCGCCGAGGCAACCGGCCTTGCACAGTATCCTGTGGATGAAGAAGGCTACTATGTGATTTTCAACGGTAAGGACCTTAATGGATGGCGCGGCTACGGACGCGACACCATACCTTCGCGGTGGACCGTAGAGGACGGCGCCATCAAATTCACCGGCGCAGGCGGCGGCGAGGCCCAGCCTGCCGACGGCGGCGACATTATCTTCGGCGAAAAACTCAAGAATTTCGAACTCGAACTCGAGTGGAAGGTTTCGAAGGGCGGCAATTCAGGTATATTCTACCTTGCTCAGGAGGCTTATTCAGAGAACGAGGACGGCACCAAGACTCTCGAGCCCATCTATATCTCGGCTCCCGAATATCAGGTGCTTGACAATGCCAATCATCCCGATGCCAAACTCGGTGTGGACGGCAACCGCATGTCGGCTTCTCTCTACGACATGATTCCTGCCAAACCCCAGAACCAGAAACCTTACGGCGAATGGAACAAGGCTAAGATTCTTGTGTATAAAGGCACCGTGGTTCACGGCCAGAACGGAGAGAACGTGGTTGAATACCATCTCTGGACTCCCCAGTGGACTGAAATGCTCCAGAAGAGCAAGTTCAGCGAGGAGAAATGGCCCGCAGCCTTCGCTCTGCTCAACAACTGCGGCGGCGAGAATCACGAAGGTTATATCGGATTCCAGGACCATGGCGACGACGTGTGGTTCCGCAATATCCGCGTTAAGCCTCTCGACTGATATATCCTGAACTGAATATACGAGGGTGTTGCAAAAACGATAAGATATTATTGTCAGGGATGCACGGGCGTGCATCCCTGCAATCAGAACGGAAACCGGGTTTTGCAACACCCTCTTATTGTAACTCAATGATATTATGAACTTAAAAAATATCCTTGCCTTGGCAGTGACAGCCGCAGTGGCCCTGACATCGTGTGGCGGCCACAAAAACGAGACTCCCGTGCAGGAAAAGAAAGAAATAGGCCTGCAGCTTTATTCGGTTCGCCAGCTTCTGGAGGAGGGCGCGCCTTACGCAGATAATCTTCCCGCGCTCCTCGACACCCTCGGCAAGATGGGCTACACCCAGGTGGAGGCCGCATCCTATAATGCCGAGAACGGAACTTTCTATGGACTCGCTCCCGAGGCTTATGCGAAGGCTGCCGCCGATGCGGGCATAAAGGCGCTGTCGTCGCACACCGGGCGCACACTCAATGCCGATGAACTCAAAAGCGGTGACCTCACCGATTTTTATGCATGGTGGGATAAGGCCGTGGCCGACCACAAGGCTGCCGGCATGAGCTATATCGTGGTGCCCTGGATGGGCGTGCCGGAGAGTCTGGCAGATCTTCAGAAACAGTGCGACGCTCTGAGCGAGGTAGGACGCCGTGCCGCCGCGCAGGGCGTGAAAATCGGTTACCACAACCATTCCCATGAGTTCACAAAGGTTGAGGATGTGCCGATGCTTGATTATATGATTGAGCATACCGACCCTGAGGCCGTGCTTTTCGAGATGGACGTGTACTGGGCTATCATGGCCCAGGCAAGCCCGGTGGATTATTTCAAGAAGTATCCGGGTCGTTTCAAGTTGCTCCATATCAAGGACCGCCGCGAAATCGGACAGAGCGGAATGGTGGGCTTTGACGCCATTTTCAATAATGCCGACACCGCAGGTATGGAAAATTATTTTGTGGAGATAGAAGAGTATACCGACGGAGCTGAGAAGGGGGCTGCTGAAAGCGCTGAATATCTCATCGCTGCTCCGTTTGTAAAAGCATCTTATTCCGCAGAATAAAATGCGCTATATTTACGTTTGATAAGAGGGTGTTGCGGGACGATAGTCCAGACTTTGCAGCACCCTCATTAAAATATATTTATATGTCCGGTTCGGAAGGGAAAATGACATTCTGGTCGCATCTGGAGGCTCTGCGCTGGGTGCTGATGCGCGTTGTGCTTGTGTATTTTTTGCTTGTGGCTGTATGCTTTGCGGCGATGCCCCATATATTCAATTCGTTTATACTCGGCCCGACATCGTCGGACTTCATTCTCTATCAGTGGCTCAACGGGCTGCATGGCGACGGTGTGTTTTTCCCGGATTTCAGTGCCGAATTCAAGATCAATCTCATAAATGTGAAGCTTGCCTCACAGTTCTTAACGCATATAAGCACGTCGTTCTGCCTGGCATTTCTGCTTGTGTTTCCCTATATGATAGGGGAGCTGTGGATGTTCGTGCGCCCGGGGCTTTATGAGAATGAGCGTAAATCGGTATTCGCCCTTTTTGCTTTCGGAGTGCCGATGTTTTATCTGGGATGCGCCGTGGGTTATCTGATAGTGTTCCCGTTTACATTCCGCTTCCTTGCCCAGTATGAGCTGAGTTCCGACATAACCAACATGATATCACTGAGCTCGTATATTGACAACTTCCTGATGCTCGTGTTTGTGATGGGAGTGGTGTTCGAGCTGCCGTTTATTACATGGATTTTGTCGAAACTCGGGGTTGTCACCTCAGATTTCCTCAAGAAATTCCGCCGTCAGGCCGTGGTGGTGCTTCTCGTGCTGGCGGCATTCATTACCCCTACGGGCGATCCGTTCACTCTCACTGTGGTTTTCGCCCCGCTGTATCTGCTCTATGAACTGAGCATTCTCCTGGCCTATAAGAAGCGCGAGCCGCAGGACGACACCGCCTCGATTCTCTCGGCTCTGGACCGCGACTGAGGAATGCCGCGGCGATTTGTATAACCCCTATTTGTAGGGCTGCTCCATGGGGCAGCCGAGGTTACGATTTTGATTGTCAACGGATGCACGAGCGTGCATCCCTACAATTTGGGCGTGATTTGAGCGCTTAGACATCCTCTTTTTCTGTTTAATATAAAGCGCATCCTGCGCTTTATTCCTTATCAATAAGAATAAATCTAATTAACAGTAAATCTAATTAACAGTAACTCTAATCAACAGTAAATTTATTCAATAGTAAATCGTCCATTAACTTCAGCGGTCAGCTTTTGTCGCTGTTTTTTTTACACTGCCGACTTCTTTTAGGGAAATTCTACATTGGAAATACTTCTTTTACGACGTTGCCGAATTTAAAATACTTATTGAGGCATTTTAGGGCATTGGATTTATTTGATGGGGCTTTCTTCCTGATGATATGAAAAATAGATGAAAAAATGGGGGCGGAAATATTTGGCAGTTAGAAAATTAAATAGTAATTTTGCAACGATTTTAGGCGCGCTTTGCAGGCACGCTCCGGCTAATCGGCTGATTGGCAGGGGAGTAGTGGGCTTGCGGGTGAGCCGAAAGTCATACCGAAGAGAAATAATAACACCATTAATAAACGAAACGTAAAACAAAAGAACTAAGATGCCTACTATTCAGCAATTAGTAAGAAAAGGACGTGTAGCTCTTGAGGATAAGAGTAAGTCGCCGGCTCTGGACTCATGTCCTCAGCGTCGCGGCGTATGTGTGCGCGTTTACACCACTACCCCCAAAAAGCCTAATTCGGCAATGCGTAAGGTTGCCCGCGTGCGCCTGACCAACGGTAAGGAAGTAAACTCCTACATACCCGGCGAAGGCCACACTCTTCAGGAGCACTCGATAGTGCTTGTTCGCGGCGGTCGTGTAAAAGACCTTCCCGGTGTGCGCTATCACATAGTTCGCGGCACTCTGGACACCAGCGGCGTTAAGGACCGCACCCAGCGTCGCTCGAAATATGGAGCCAAGCGTCCGAAAGCCGCCAAGAAGTAATAATCGCAAAGACGGAACACCGGTTCCCGCGATAAACACAGCGGCTACTTGCTAAGCCCTGACCCTGCCGGGGGCTCTAAGCAACGACGTGGAAAATTAAACAAAAATAACGATTTGTTAAACTTCGGTTTTTGATTTATTTGGAAGGCTAATTCAAACGGTTGAGTAAATGGCGCGTCGGAGGACGGCCGTTGAAGAAGAAAGAAGCAGCAACCAAGCAAACAAAAAACGACAAATTTGCAAAATTACCAATGAGAAAGGCAAAACCAAAAAAACGGATTGTATTGCCCGATCCCGTTTTTAACGACGTAAGAGTGTCGAAATTCGTCAACCACCTGATGTATGACGGCAAAAAGAACACTGCTTACACCATATTCTATAGCGCGCTCGAGACTGTGAAGTCCAAGCTTCCCAACGAGGAGATGACAGCGCTCGATATCTGGAAAAAAGCCCTTGAGAACGTAACTCCGCAGGTGGAGGTGAAATCACGCCGCGTAGGTGGCGCCACCTTCCAGGTTCCTACCGAAATCCGTCCGGACCGCAAGGAGTCCATATCTATGAAAAACCTCATTCTCTACGCCCGCAAGCGCGGCGGCAAGACCATGTCGGACAAACTGGCAGCCGAGATCGTAGACGCCTTCAATGACCAGGGCGGCGCATTCAAGCGCAAAGAGGATATGCACAAGATGGCCGAGGCCAACCGTGCATTCGCACACTTCCGTTTCTAAAGATGTGATGCAACAGACTTTTTTCAGCAAAACAACACAACGAAACAACTGAAACAGAAAAATGGCAAAATCAGACGCACATCTTAAATATACCCGCAACATAGGCATTATGGCCCATATCGATGCCGGTAAAACCACCACATCGGAGCGCATTCTGTTCTATACGGGTCTTACCCATAAAATTGGTGAAGTACACGACGGCGCCGCCACCATGGACTGGATGGAGCAGGAGCAGGAGCGTGGCATCACCATCACCTCGGCAGCTACCACCACTTTCTGGAACTACGACGGTGACAAATTCAAAATCAACCTTATTGACACTCCGGGACACGTGGACTTCACCGTGGAGGTGGAGCGCTCGCTTCGCGTGCTTGACGGCGCTGTGGCTACATTCTGCGCCGTAGGCGGCGTAGAGCCCCAGTCGGAGACCGTATGGCGTCAGGCCGACAAATACAATGTGCCCCGTATCGGCTACGTGAACAAGATGGACCGCTCGGGTGCCAACTTCTTCGAGGTGGTTCGCCAGCTCAAGGACGTGCTCGGAGCAAATCCCTGCCCCATCCAGATTCCTATCGGTGCAGAGGAGACCTTCAAGGGCGTGGTTGACCTTATCAGAATGAAAGCTATCTTCTGGCACGACGAGACCATGGGAGCCGACTACACCGTAGAGGAAATCCCCGCAAATCTCGTAGGCGAGGCCGAAGAGTGGCGCGACAAGATGCTTGAGAAAATCGCCGATTTCGACGATGCTCTCATGGAGAAATACTTCGACGACCCCTCCACCATTACTGAAGAGGAAATCCGTCGCGCCCTGCGTGCCGGAACCCTGAAGATGGAGATTGTACCGATGGTATGCGGTTCGTCGTTCAAGAACAAAGGCGTTCAGCCCCTGCTCGACGCCGTTTGCGCTTACCTTCCCTCTCCCACCGACGCCGGCGCCGTTCACGGCACCGATCCCGCCGATCCCGAGAAGGAAGAGGTTCGCGAGCCCTCTTCGGAAGCTCCCATGTGCGCGCTGGCATTCAAGATTGCCACCGACCCGTATGTGGGCCGTCTCACCTTCTTCCGTGTTTACTCGGGCGAGGTTGTAGCCGGCAGCTACGTGCTCAATTCGCGTTCAGGCAAGAAGGAGCGCGTGTCGCGTCTGTTCCAGATGCACTCCAACAAGCAGAACCCCAAAGAGGCCATCGACTGCGGCGATATAGGTGCAGGTGTAGGCTTTAAGGATATCCGCACCGGAGATACCCTCTGCGACGAGAACCATCCTATAGTTCTCGAGGCTATGGACTTCCCCGAACCCGTTATCGGTATCGCAGTGGAGCCTAAGACCCAGAAAGACCTCGACCGTCTGGGCGTAGGCCTTCAGAAACTCGCCGAGGAGGACCCCACCTTCCGCGTGCAGACCAACGAGGAGACCGGCCAGACCGTAATCTCGGGTATGGGCGAGCTTCACCTCGACATCATCATAGACCGTCTGAAGCGCGAGTTCAAGGTTGAATGCAACCAGGGCCGTCCGCAGGTAACCTACAAGGAAGCCATCACCAAGCCCGTCGAACTCCGCGAGGTATTCAAGAAGCAGACCGGCGGCCGCGGTAAGTTTGCCGACATCATCGTCCGCGTTGAACCCGCCGACGACGATTTCGAAGGCTCGCTCCAGTTTGTTGACGAAGTTAAGGGCGGTAACATTCCCAAGGAATACATTCCCTCAATCCAGAAGGGTTTCCAGACCGCAATGAAGAACGGCGTTCTCGCCGGATATCCTCTTGACCGTCTGAAAGTGACCGTGATCGACGGCTCGTTCCACCCGGTTGACTCCGACCAGCTCTCGTTTGAGCTCTGCGCCATCCAGGCATTCAAGAAAGCTTCCGAAAAGGCAGGCCCCGTGCTTCTGGAGCCCATCTTCAAGGTAGAGGTTGTTACCCCCGAGGAGAGCATGGGCGACGTGATCGGTGACCTTAACAAGCGCCGCGGACAGGTGGAAGGCATGGAGACAAGCCGCAGCGGTGCCCGCATCGTGAAAGCCAAGGCTCCTCTGGCCGAGATGTTCGGCTACGTTACAGCCCTGCGTACCATCACCTCGGGCCGCGCCACCAGCACCATGTCGTTCTCGCACTACGCCGAGGTAAGCAGCTCGATAGCACGCAACGTGCTCACCGAATGCCAGGGACGTGTAGACCTTCTTAAATAGACAAATCATTCAACACAGAATATGAGCCAAAAAATTAGAATCAAACTGAAATCTTACGACCACGACTTGGTCGACAAGTCGGCCGAGAAGATCGTGAAGACCGTCAAGAGCACGGGCGCCGTAATCAGCGGACCTATTCCACTGCCTACCCACAAGCGCATCTTCACCGTTAACCGTTCGACATTCGTCAACAAGAAGTCGCGCGAGCAGTTCCAGCTTTCATCGTTCAAGCGTCTGATCGACATCTACAACTCGACAGCCAAGACCGTCGACGCTCTGATGAAGCTCGAGCTTCCCAGCGGAGTCGATGTTGAAATCAAGGTGTGATGCCGCTCTGACAAACGTAAGAAATCAAGAAAAAACAAAGAATTAACAAAAACTTAGAGAAATGCCAGGATTATTAGGAAAGAAAATCGGAATGACATCCGTTTTCAGTGCCGACGGCAAGAATGTGCCGTGCACTGTTATCGAAGTAGGTCCTTGTGTGGTTACTCAGATCAAGACAACTGAAGTTGACGGCTATGAGGCCGTTCAGGTAGGCTTCGAGGAGAAGAAAGAGAAGCATACCACCAAGCCCATGTCGGGCCACTTCAAGAAAGCCGGAGTAGCCCCTCAGCGCCACTTGGCCGAGTTCAAGGGTTTTGAAGGCGAATATAAGCTGGGCGACACGATCACCGTGGACTCCATCTTCAATGAAAGCGACTTCGTAGACATCCAGGGAACCAGCAAAGGTAAAGGTTTCCAGGGTGTGGTAAAACGCCACGGATTCGGCGGTGTGGGCCAGTCGACCCACGGCCAGCACAACCGTCTGCGCGCTCCCGGTTCAATCGGTGCCTGCTCCTACCCCGCAAAGGTGTTCAAGGGCATGCGCATGGCCGGTCAGATGGGCAACGAAAAGGTGACCGTACAGAACCTTCAGGTGCTGAAGGTGATGCCCGAGCACAATCTGTTGTTGATAAAGGGTTCAGTGCCCGGAAGTAAAGGTTCAATCGTAATAATTGAGAAATAATGGAACTCGCAGTATATAATATCAAAGGCGAAAACACCGGCCGCATGGCTCAGCTCAACGACCAGGTGTTTGCAATCGACGCAAACGAGCACGCCGTATATCTCGATGTAAAACAGTTTCTGGCCAACCAGCGTCAGGGAACCCACAAATCAAAGGAACGCAGCGAAGTATCCGGCTCAACCCGCAAACTCCATAAGCAGAAGGGCGGCGGCGGCAGCCGTATCGGCGACATCAACTCGCCTGTTCTCGTAGGCGGCGGCCGTGTGTTCGGTCCCCGTCCCCGCGACTATCGCTTCAAGCTCAACAAGAAAATCAAGCAGCTCGCCCGCAAGAGCGCCTGGACTTACAAGGTGCAGGACGACCAGGTGAAGATTGTTGAGGATTTCAGCTTCGAGGCTCCCAAGACAAAGGAATTCGTAAAATTTGCTAAAAATCTTGAGGCAGAAGGCAAAAAGCTGCTTTTGGTTTTAGCAAGTCAGGAAAAAAACGTATATTTGTCGGCTCGTAATATTCCCAACGTTCAGGTGATTACCGCCTCGGACGTCAATACGTATGCAATCATGCACAGCAACGCCATCCTCCTCACCGAGAGTGGCCTTGACGTTATTAATAAACTTTAACCTCAGGAGACAAGCAAAATGGACTTTACAATCAAGCCAATCGTAACAGAAAAAGCCACCCGTCTTACCGACAAGCTCAACCGCTACACTTTCCGCGTGTCGCCCGAGGCCAACAAACACCAGATCAAAGATATGGTGGAGAAGCTCTACGGAGTGAAGGTTGTCAACGTCAACACGGCTGTGGTGCGCGGCAAAAACAAGTCGCGCTGGACAAAGAGCGGTCTGCTCCGCGGCAAGACCGCTGCCTACAAGAAGGCATTCATCACCGTGGGTGAAGGCCAGACAATAGACTTCTACAGCAATATTTAATATAAACAATGGCAGTAAGAAAATTCAAGCCCACAACACCGGGGCAGAGACACAAGGTTATAGGCGTATTCAAAGGTACAATCACTGCTACTACGCCTGAAAAATCTCTTACAGTCGGCAAGCGCTCCACCGGCGGCCGCAACGCCGAGGGCCATCTCACCAACCGTTACCTGGGTGGTGGCCACAAGCGCAAATACCGTATCATAGACTTTAAGAGAAACAAAGACGGTGTTCCCGCCGTAGTAAAGAGCATCGAGTACGATCCCAACCGTTCGGCCCGCATCGCCCTCCTTTACTACGCCGACGGCGCAAAAACTTATATCATCGCACCCAACGGCTTACAAGTAGGCACGACGGTGGTAAGCGGACCCGAGGCTGCTCCCGAGGTAGGCAACTGCCTGCCCCTGAACAAGATTCCCGTAGGTACGCTCATCCACAACATCGAGCTTCGTCCCGGACAGGGCGCTTTCATGGCACGCTCGGCAGGCACCTTCGCCCAGCTGATATCCCGTGAGGGCGACTACGCGATTATCAAATTACCTTCTGGCGAAACCCGCAAGGTGCTTGCCACCTGCAAGGCCACCGTTGGCGTTGTAGGCAACAGCGAGCACTCGCTCGAGAGCAGCGGCAAAGCCGGCCGCAGCCGTTGGCTGGGCCGCCGTCCGCGCAACCGCGGCGTTGTGATGAACCCTGTGGATCACCCCATGGGCGGTGGCGAAGGCCGCGCCTCAGGCGGTCACCCGCGTTCACGCAAAGGCCTCTACTCGAAGGGTCTCAAGACTCGTGCACCGAAGAAACAGTCTTCGAAGTACATTATTGAAAGAAGGAAAAAGTAATCAGTAAAAAGTAGTAAAACTTATGAGTCGTTCATTAAAAAAAGGCCCGTACATCAGCGTGAAGCTCGAGAAGAAGGTAGACGCTATGGAAGCCAGCGGCAAGAAGGCGGTCATCAAGACCTGGAGCCGCGCCTCCATGATTGCGCCTGAATTCGTAGGCCACACATTCGCTGTGCACAACGGGAACAAGTTTATTCCCGTCTACGTGACCGAAAACATGGTAGGCCACAAGCTGGGTGAGTTTGCTCCCACCCGCACCTTCCGCGGCCACGCCGGCAACAAGAAATGAGCCGGGGCCCAAAAGTAAAACAAGATAAGAAATAACAACAATGGGTGTAAGAAAAAGAAACTCCGCCGAAAAGAGAAAGGAAGCGCAGAAGAATATTGCCTTTGCCAAGCTTACCAATATTCCTTCGTCGCCCCGCAAGATGCGCCTCGTGGCCGACATGGTACGCGGCGTAGAGGTGTTCCGTGCGCTCGGACTCTTAAAATTCTCCAATAAAGACGCCGCAGCCCAGCTCGAGAAGCTGCTTCGCTCGGCTATTGCCAACTGGGAGGCCAAAAACGACCAGAAGGCTGAAAACGGCATGCTGCGCATCTCCACCATCACCGTGGGCTGCGCTCCCATGCTCAAGCGTCTGCGTCCCGCTCCCCGGGGCCGCGGCTACCGTATCCGCAAACGTGCCAACCACGTGACTCTGATCGTGGACACAATTGATAACAACAAGTAAAAAGCAAGACAATCAATGGGACAGAAAGTAAATCCAATCAGCAATCGTCTTGGTGTGATCCGCGGCTGGGACTCCAACTGGTACGGCGGTAAGAACTATGGCGACTCCATCCTCGAGGATGCAAAGCTGCGCAAGTATCTCAACGTGCGTCTCGCCAAGTCAAGCGTGTCGCGCATAGT
Source organism: Paramuribaculum sp. (assembly GCA_009775605.1). GTDB lineage: Bacteria > Bacteroidota > Bacteroidia > Bacteroidales > Muribaculaceae > Paramuribaculum. The sequence goes on along the minus strand of VSPV01000005.1, from coordinate 14,536 downwards.
CATTGAACGTAACTTCAAGCTGGTGACCATCACCGTATGCACATCGCGTCCGGGCCTGATCATCGGCAAGGGCGGTTCGGAAGTAGACAAACTCAAGGAAGAGCTCAAGAACATCACCGACAAGGATGTGCAGATCAACATCTACGAGGTGAAGCGTCCGGAGCTCGACGCTGAAATCGTGGCAAGCACCATCGCCCGCCAGATCGAAGGCAAGATCGCTTACCGCCGCGCCGTGAAGATGGCCATAATGTCGACGATGCGCGCAGGCGCCGAAGGCATCAAGGTTCAGGTGAGCGGACGTCTCAACGGAGCCGAAATGGCCCGCTCGGAAATGTTTAAGGAAGGCCGCACCCCGCTGCACACTCTCCGTGCCGACATAGACTATGCTCTTGTAGAGGCACACACCAAGGTAGGTGTCGTGGGCGTAAAGGTGTGGATTTGCCGCGGCGAAGTCTACGGCAAGCGTGACCTCGCCCCCAATTTCACCAACACAGGCCGCGAAGGCCGTCAGGGCTCAGGCTCGGGCGAGAATCGTCGCGAAGGCCGTCGTGGAATGGGACGCAAACCTAAAACCAATCGTTAAACCACCTCAACTCCACAGAAATGTTACAACCAAAGAAAACTAAATTCCGCCGTCAGCAAAAGGGCCGCATGAAAGGCAATGCCCAGCGCGGCAATCAGTTGGCCTTCGGTTCGTTCGGTATAAAGACACTTGAGTCGAAATGGATCACCGGCCGCCAGATTGAGGCAGCCCGTATCGCCGTGACCCGCTACATGCAGCGTCAGGGCCAGATATGGATCCGCATCTTCCCGGACAAGCCCATCACCAAGAAGCCTGCCGAAGTGCGAATGGGTAAAGGTAAAGGTTCGCCCGAAGGATTTGTGGCTCCCGTAACCCCGGGCCGCATGCTTATCGAGGTGGAAGGCGTAAGCTACGACATAGCCAAGGAGGCACTCCGTCTGGCCGCCCAGAAACTTCCGGTAACCACCAAGTTTGTAGTAAGCCGCGATTATGATCCTACCCAAAACGTGTAATTGAGCTATGAAGAAAGAAGAAATCAAAGAATTAAGCACGCAGGACCTTAAGGACCGCCTGGAAAAGATGGAGCAGGAGTATCGCCAGCTTAAAATCAACCACTCCATTTCAACGCTGGACAATACAGCGAAAATCACGGCCGACCGCCGCGCTATCGCGCGTGTGAAGACCGAACTGCGTCAGCGTGAGCTTAACAACAAATAATCCCAAGAGACATGGAAACAAGAAATTTAAGAAAAGAAAGAATTGGGGTTGTTTCGAGCAACAAGGGTGACAAGACCATCACCGTAATGGTGAAGTGGAAAGAGAAGCACCCAATCTACGGCAAGTTTGTCAACAAGACAAAGAAATACCATGCCCACGATGAGAAGAACGAGTGCAGCATCGGCGACACCGTGCGTCTGATGGAGACTCGCCCGCTGAGCAAAACCAAAAGATGGAGATTAGTAGAAATCATCGAAAAAGTTAAGTAAATTATGATACAGACTGAAAGCCGACTGACCGTTGCCGATAACAGCGGAGCCAAAGAAGCCCTGTGCATCCATGTGCTGGGCGGCACAGGTCGCCGTTACGCCTCTGTTGGCGACATCATCGTGGTGTCGGTAAAGAGCGTGATTCCCTCGAGCGACGTAAAGAAGGGCACCGTGAGCAAGGCCGTGGTTGTCCGCACCAAGAAGGAAATCCGTCGCCCCGACGGCAGCTATATCCGCTTCGACGACAATGCCTGCGTCCTGCTCAACAATGCCGGTGAACTGCGCGGAACCCGTATCTTCGGCCCCGTGGCCCGCGAACTCCGCGCCACCAACATGAAAATTGTGTCGCTGGCTCCCGAAGTACTTTAATCATCTGACAAACAAAAAACAGTAATGAGTAAGTTACATATAAAGAAAGGCGATACAGTGTATGTGCTCTCCGGCGAGGACCGCGGCAAGACAGGCCGTGTGCTCAAGGTCGAGGTCTCCAAGGACCGTGCCATCGTTGAGGGCATCAACATTGTGACCAAGGCAACCAAGCCCAGCGCCAAGCATCCGCAGGGCGGCCTCGTCAAGATGGAGGCTCCCGTGCACATTTCCAACCTCAGTTTGCTCGACCCCAAGACCGGCAAACCCACCCGTGTGGGGCGCCGCCTCAACGACGAGGGCAAATTAGTTCGCTACGCTAAAAAATCAGGAGAGGAGATTAAATAATGAGCAGCACAACCGTTAAACAGGACTATAAGGAGCGCATCGTCCCCGCTCTTGAGAAGCAGTTCAACTATACCACAGTGATGCAGGTTCCCCGCCTTGAGAAGATCGTCATCAACCAGGGCCTGGGCGAAGCCACTCAGGACAAGAAGATAATCGAGACCGCCATCAACGAGCTCACCGCCATCACAGGTCAGAAAGCCGTGGCTACCCTCTCGAAGAAGGATATCTCGAACTTCAAGCTCCGCAAGAAGATGCCCGTAGGCGTGAGAGTGACTCTGCGCCGCGAAAGAATGTATGAATTTCTGGAGCGCCTGGTGCGCGTGGCTCTGCCCCGTATCCGCGACTTCAAGGGAATCGAAGGCAAGCTCGACGGCCGCGGCAACTACACCCTCGGCATCACCGAGCAGATCATCTTCCCCGAAATCAACATCGACAATATCTCCAAGCTTCTCGGTATGAACATCACATTCGTGACCAGCGCAAACACCGACGAAGAGGGCTACGCTCTGCTCAAGGAGTTTGGACTCCCTTTCAAAAACGCTAAAAAATAACAAGACCTTCCTATGGCAAAAGAATCAATGAAAGCCCGCGAGGTCAAGAGAGCCAAACTCGTGGCAAAATACGCCGCCAAGAAAGCCGCTCTCAAGGCCGCCGGCGATTATGAAGGCCTCCAGGCACTGCCCAAGAACGCTTCGAGCGTGCGTCTTCACAACCGTTGCACCATCACGGGCCGTCCCAAGGGCTATATGCGTCAGTTCGGTCTGTCGCGTATACAGTTCCGTGAAATGGCTTCGGCCGGCCTTATCCCCGGCGTGAAGAAAGCAAGCTGGTAATCATTCCGGCAGCCAGAAACTGCAAGGCGCGCAGCCCCCGGGCGGGGCTGAGCCGCCACCGCAGAGCCTCCGCCTCCCCAACGGACCGCCACAGCGGCAGTCCATCCTTCCATCCCAGTCCCGGGCGCCCTCAGTGAAGAGCACCGCGGGCATTTTCAGAAAAATCCGAAAGATAGATTTATTAAATATTGTTCGGAATTCCGAATCAATTTAACAACATCAAACAATGACAGATCCCATAGCAGATTATCTGACAAGATTGAGGAATGCCATCAAAGCCAACCACCGCGTGGTTGAGATTCCGGCCTCAAACTTGAAAAAAGAAATCACCAAGATTCTTTTTGAACAAGGCTACATCCTTAACTATAAGTTTGTAGAGGGTGATACCCCCGCGGGCGTAATCAAAATCGCCCTTAAGTATGATCCGGTTGACCGCGTCAACGCCATCAAGGACCTCAGGAGAGTGTCGCGTCCGGGTCTCCGCCAGTATACCGGCTATAAAGACATGCCTCGAGTGCTCAACGGACTTGGCATCGCCATCCTCTCGACCTCGAAGGGAGTAATGACCAACAAGGCAGCCGCCCAGCAGAAAATCGGCGGCGAGGTGCTGTGTTATGTATATTAATAAAGGAGGATACGAATTATGTCAAGAATAGGTAAAGCCCCCATTGAAATCCCTGCCGGCGTAACAGTTACCGTCAGCGGCGACACAGTGACAGTCAAAGGTCCCAAAGGCACCCTCACCCAGAAAGTGAATCCCGAACTTACCGTAACGGTTGAAGACGGCCACGTGAAGCTCACCCGTCCCAGCGACGACCGCGAGCACCGCGCACAGCACGGCCTCTACCGCGCCCTGATCCACAATATGGTTGTGGGCGTGTCCACCGGCTACCGCAAGGAAATGGAATTAGTAGGCGTAGGCTACCGCGCCACGGCCACAGGCCAGGTGCTCGAGCTCTCGCTCGGTTTCTCCCACGCCATATATATCAAGCTTCCGCCGGAGGTCAAGGTTGAAGCAAAGAGCGAACGCAACAAAAACCCGCTTATCATCCTCGAGAGCGACGACAAGCAGCTCCTGGGCCAGGTGTGCGCCAAGATCCGCTCGCTCCGCAAGCCCGAACCCTACAAGGGCAAAGGTATCAAGTTTGTGGGCGAGGTTATCCGCCGCAAGTCGGGTAAGACAGCAAGTGCCAAATAACTTTAACCGTATACAATCATGATCTCCAAGATAGAAAGAAGAAATAAAATCAAGACCCGCATCCGCGGCAAAATCTCAGGCACAGCCGAGCGTCCGCGCATGACCGTGTTCCGCTCCAACAAGCAGATTTACGTTCAGCTCGTAGACGACCTGGCCGGCAAGACCCTCGTATCAGCCTCTTCCAAGGGCATAGCCGAGGGCACCAAGACCGAGGTCGCTGCCAAAGTAGGCGAGGCCGTTGCCCAGAAAGCACTGGCCGCAGGCATCAACGAAGTGGTTTTTGACCGCAACGGTTACCTCTTTCACGGACGTGTAAAATCTCTGGCCGACGCAGCACGCAACGGCGGACTTAAATTTTAAACATCATGGCAAGCAAAAACAATAGAGTAAAATCGACCAACGACCTCGAGCTGAAGGACCGTCTGGTAGCCATCAACCGCGTCACCAAAGTAACCAAGGGCGGACGCACATTCACCTTCGCCGCCATCGTAGTGGTAGGCAACGAAAACGGTATCGTGGGCTGGGGCCTCGGCAAAGCCAACGAAGTCACCGCCGCCATTGCCAAGGGCGTTGAAGCAGCTAAAAAGAACCTTATCCGCGTGCCCGTACACAAAGGCACCGTGCCCCACGAGCAGGTGGCCAAATTCGGCGGCTCCCGCATCATCCTCAAGCCGGCAAGCACCGGTACCGGCGTGAAGGCCGGCGGCGCTATGCGTGCCGTGCTCGAGAGCGTGGGCATCACCGACGTTCTTGCCAAGAGCAAGGGTTCGTCCAACCCCCACAACCTGGTGAAGGCCACCATCGCCGCCCTCGGCGAGATGCGCTCGCCCGCCCAGGTGGCACAGAACCGCGGCATCTCTGTAGAACAAGTGTTTAACGGCTAATATCAATCACCACTGAAATGGCACAGATAAAAATCAAACAGATCAAGAGCCGCATCAACGCTCCCGCAGTGCAGAAACGCACTCTCGACGCGCTCGGCCTCAAAAAAATGAACCACACCGTGGTGAAGGAAGATACCCCCTCAATAATGGGTATGGTTCAGCGAGTTCATCATCTTGTTGAAGTGACCAAAGCTTAAATCCCAAGACTACAATGGAACTGAATAATATCAAACCCGCAGTGGGTTCCGTACAGAAGAAGACACGTATTGGCCGCGGCCCGGGCTCGGGCAAGGGCGGCACTTCAACCCGCGGACACAAGGGAGCCAAATCGCGCTCCGGCTACAAACACAAAGTAGGTTTCGAAGGCGGTCAGATGCCTCTCCAGCGCCGTCTGCCCAAATTCGGATTCAAAAACATCAACCGCGTGGAGTACAAGGCCATCAATCTCGAGACCCTCGAGGCACTCGCTGCCGCCAAGGACCTCCAGAAAATCGGTCTTGAGGAACTGCGCGCAGCCGGTTTCATCAACCGCAAGCAGCTCGTTAAGATACTTGGCAACGGCAGCGTGACACGCGCTCTCGCCGTTGAGGCCAACGCCTTCTCGAAGTCTGCCGAAAAAGCGATTACCGAAGCTGGCGGCTCAGTAACCAAACTCTAATATACTCCATTCTGATGAGATTTTTTGAAACATTACGCAATATCTGGACCATCGAGGACCTCCGCAAGCGCATCCTGGTGACCCTCCTGCTGGTACTCGTGTACCGCCTGGGTTGCTACGTTGTGCTTCCCGGAATAAGCCCCGCCGACCTGATTGCACTGTCGAACTTCACCAATAAGAGCGGCCTTATGCAGCTCCTCGACATGTTCTCCGGCGGCGCCTTCTCACAGGCCTCGATTTTCGCCCTCGGTATCATGCCCTATATCACGGCATCGATCGTGATACAGCTGCTGGGCATGGTGCTTCCTGTGTTTAAGAAACTGCAGGAGGAAGGCGAAAGCGGACACCAGAAACTCACCCAGTACACCCGCTACCTCACCGTGCTCATCCTGTGTCTGCAGGGTCCGGCATATCTGGTCAACCTCCAGATGCAGGTGAAGGCAGCCGGTTCTGAGGCCACCATGGGCTTCTGGACCATCCTCTACCTGACGGTGATACTGGCCGCCGGCTCCATGTTCATCATGTGGCTGGGCGAGCGCATCACCGACCGTGGCGTGGGCAACGGTATCTCGTTCATAATCCTCGTGGGCATCATCGCACGCCTCCCGGGGGCAATGTTCTACGAATTCACAAGCCGTCTGCCGGGAGCCACCGGCTCTCAGGGCGGTCTGGTGATGTTCGTTGTGGAGATCATCCTGCTCTTCGCCGTTACCGTAGGCGCCGTTCTGCTGGTGCAGGGCACCCGCAAAGTGCCCGTGCAGTATGCTAAGCACGTGGTAGGACGCCGTCAGTACGGAGGCCAGCGTTCCAACATTCCTCTGAAAGTAAATGCCGCCGGTGTGATGCCTATCATCTTTGCCCAGGCAATCATGTTTATCCCCATCACAATCGCCGGATACGGCGCCAACGAAAGCTCATCGGCCTTCTACCGCGCTTTCTCCGACATCAACGGATTCTGGTATAACTTCGTTTACTTTATCCTTATTGTAGCATTCACTTATTTCTACACTGCTGTTACGGTGAACCCCACCCGCATAGCCACCCAGCTCAAGAAAGACAATGCGTTCATCCCCGGCATCAAGCCCGGCAAGAACACCATTGAGTATCTCGACTCGGTTATGTCGCGCATCACGCTGCCCGGTTCGCTGTTCCTCGGCATCGTGGCCATTCTTCCGGCCTTCGCGCGCTTCTTCGGCGTAAGCCAGAATTTCGCCCAGTTCTTCGGCGGCACATCGCTGCTGATTCTCGTGGGTGTGGTTCTCGACACGCTTACCCAGATCGAGTCGCACCTCGACATGCACCATTACGATGGTCTGATGAAGGGCGGCAAAATCAAGGGCCGCACCACCGGAAGCATGTATTGATTAAAAATGAAGTGAGTGAAATACCACAAAAAGAAAACTATCTCTGCTCATACATTTTCTAAATGATCTATCTAAAGACACCTGAAGAAATCGAGAAAATGAGACTGGCTGCCACATTGGCGAGCCGCACACTCGGCGAACTCGCCAAGTGGGTGGCTCCCGGTGTGACCACCAACAAGCTCGAGATGGTGGCCCGCGAATATATCACCGACAACGGCGGACGTCCCACATGCCTCGGCTACGAGGGATTCCCAGCGGCTTTGTGCTACGAAGTCAACGAGACGGTGGTTCACGGTTTCCCTTCCAACTATGCACTGCGCGAAGGCGACATCATAGGCACCGACATCGTTGTGGAACTCGACGGCTGGAACGCCGACATGTGCTATACCTTCCCCGTGGGAGAAATCTCCGATGAGGTATATAAGCTGTGCCGGATTACCAAAGAGTCGCTCTACAAGGGCATCGAGGCCTGCCGCGAAGGCAACCGCATAGGCGATATAGCCAACGCCATCCAGACAGATTGCGAGCACGAGCGCTACGGCGTGGTTCGCGAGATGTGCGGCCACGGCATAGGAAAGGACATGCACGAGGCTCCCGAAGTGCCCAACTACGGTCGCCGCGGCACCGGCCCCGTGATCCGCAACGGCATGACCATAGCCATAGAGCCCATGATCAATATGGGAAGCCGCAACATCGTAATCGGCCCCGACGGCTGGGAGTGCCGCACGCGCGACCGCAAGCCCTCGGCCCATTACGAGCACACCGTGGCGGTGGTAGACGGCAAAGCCGATATTCTTACCACTTACGAATACATCTATCAGGAACTTAAAGAAAGATTTATTTAACAAAACAATATATGGCAAAACAAGCAGCGATTGAAATCGATGGCGTGATTGTAGAGTCGCTCTCCAACGCTATGTTCCGTGTCGAACTTGAAAACGGTCATGAAATCACAGCCCATATCTCGGGCAAGATGAGAATGCACTACATCAAGATTCTTCCCGGCGACAAAGTAAGAGTCGAGATGTCGCCCTACGACCTCTCCAAAGGCCGGATCGCTTTCAGATACAAATAAGAAAATCAAAAAAACGAAATACAATGAAAGTAAGAGCTTCAGTTAAAAAGCGCACCCCCGACAGCAAAATCGTGCGTCGCAAAGGCCGCCTCTATGTGATCAATAAGAAAAATCCTAAGTATAAACAGCGTCAAGGATAAATTTTTTTATTAATTTTGCGAAAAATTTAATTCGATATATGGCAGTACGCATAGTGGGAGTCGATCTCCCTCAGAACAAAAGAGGTGAAATATCCTTGACTTACATCTTCGGCATAGGCCGAAGCGCTGCAAAGACCATCCTCGAGAAGGCCGGCGTAAACCCTGATATCAAGGTTCAGGACTGGACCGACGACCAGGCAGCCAAAGTGCGCGAGGTAATACAGAACGACTATAAGGTTGAAGGTGACCTCCGCAGCGAGATTCAGCTCAACATCAAGCGCCTCATGGACATAGGCTGCTACCGTGGCATCCGTCACCGTAACGGTCTTCCCGTCCGCGGCCAGAGCACCAAGAACAACGCCCGCACCCGCAAGGGACGCAAGAAAACAGTCGCTAACAAGAAGAAAGCTACAAAATAATAATTTAGTATGGCAAAAAAGACAGTCGCAGCAAAGAAGAGAAACGTCAAAGTTGATGCCGCCGGCCAGCTTCACGTTCACTCCTCTTTCAACAACATCATCGTGTGCCTGGCCAACTCCGAGGGACAAGTCATCTCCTGGTCGAGCGCAGGCAAAATGGGCTTCCGTGGCTCCAAGAAAAACACTCCCTACGCAGCCCAGATGGCCGCTCAGGATTGTGCCAAGGTTGCCTATGATCTGGGCCTCCGCAAGGTGAAAGCTTATGTGAAGGGTCCCGGCAACGGCCGCGAATCAGCTATCCGCACCGTTCATGGCGCCGGTATCGAAGTAACCGAAATCATCGACGTTACTCCGCTGCCCCACAACGGTTGCCGTCCTCCCAAACGTCGTCGCGTCTGATTCACTGTCAGACGTCATGCTCCCCGGCCCGCGATGGCCGGCGGTTGCCATACACCACATGTTTCCCGTCATATCCCGTAAAAGGATTGCGCCGGGAAATTTGCGGCGTTTAACCGGACAAAACATTAAGCAGGCCCCCGACGCTCAAGGCTCGGAACGGTCGGCAAGGTGAAATAGACCATACTTTTTCTTCACCTCTCTATGGTCGCGGCTGCACCGAACCGCTCTTTCCCGCCCCGGGTTCCCGGGCTAAAACAAAAATAAAATCAGCAACAAGCAAAATGGCAAGATATACAGGCCCAAAAACCAAAATCGCCCGCAAATTCGGCGAACCCATTTTCGGCGAAGACAAAGTGCTCGCCAAGAAAAACTATCCTCCAGGCCAGCATGGCCAGAACAAGCGCCGCAAGACCTCGGAGTACGGCGTTCAGCTGCGTGAGAAGCAGAAAGCCAAATATACCTATGGCGTGCTCGAGCGTCAGTTCCGCAACCTCTTCGACAAGGCTGCCAGCACCAAGGGTATTACCGGTGAGGTTCTGCTGCAGCTCCTCGAAGGCCGTCTGGACAACGTGGTTTACCGTCTGGGCATCGCTCCCACACGTGCAGCCGCCCGCCAGCTGGTGCTCCACCGCCACATCACCGTCAACGGACAGGTGGTAAACGTGGCTTCTTACGCCGTTCAGCCCGGCGACGTTGTCGGCGTGCGCGAGAAGAGCAAATCTCTTGAAGTAATCGCCGACGCTCTCGCCGGCTTCAACCACTCGAAATATCCCTGGCTCGAATGGGACGAATCGCTCAAGGCAGGCAAGCTTCTGCATGTGCCCGCACGCGAGGATATCCCCGAAGCTATCAAAGAGCAGTTAATCGTCGAGTTGTATTCTAAGTAATCCCATAAACAGATCCACATGGCTATATTAGCATTTCAAAAACCTGACAAGGTATTGATGTTGGAAGCCGACAACCGTTTCGGCAAGTTTGAGTTCAAGCCATTGGAGCCGGGCTATGGCATAACCATTGGCAATGCCCTGCGCAGAATCCTGCTGTCAAGCCTCGAAGGTTATGCCATTGCGTCTATCAAAATAGATGGGGTTAAACATGAGTTCGACACTATTCCCGGTGTGAAGGAAGATGTGACCAACATCATCCTCAACCTGAAGAAGGTCGACCTCAAGCAGACAGTAGAAAATACCGACTCGGAAAAAGCCACCATCACGGTGAGCGGACGCGAGGAATTCAAGGCCGGCGACCTCAACGGGGTCCTTTCCGGTTTTGAGGTTCTCAACCCCGAACTCGTGATATGCCACCTCGATCCTTCTGCTTCGTTCACGCTCGAATTCGTTGTGAACAAGGGTCGCGGCTGGGTGCCCGCTGAAGAAAACGTGACTCCCGCCGACGACATCAACACCATAGCCATCGACTCTATCTACACGCCTATCAAAAACGTGAAATATACCGTCGAGAACTTCCGCGTGGACCAGAAGACCGACTACGACAAGCTGACTCTCGAAATTACCACCAACGGATCGATTCTTCCCAAGGATGCCCTGAAAGAGGCCGCCAAAATCCTTATCTACCACTTCATGCTCTTCTCCGACGAGAAGATCACCCTCGAGACAACCGAGAAAGAGGAAAATGAGGAATTTGATGAAGAAGTGCTCCACATGCGTCAGCTCCTCAAGTCGAAACTCGTCGACATGGATCTGTCGGTACGCGCACTCAACTGCCTCAAGAGCGCCGAGGTGGAGACACTCGGCGAACTCGTGGTGTTCAACCGCAACGATCTGCTCAAGTTCCGCAACTTCGGCAAGAAATCGCTCACCGAACTCGACGAGCTCCTGGCCAACCTGAACCTTTCGTTCGGTATGGATATTTCAAAGTATAAATTAGATAAAGAGTAAAAATAACGATGAGACACAATAAAAAATTCAACCATCTCGGTCGTAAAAAAGCCCATCGCGATGCCCTTCTTGCCAACATGACCACCTCGCTGATTCTCCGCAAGAGAATCTTCACCACCCTGGCAAAGGCCAAAGCACTGCGTGTTTACGCCGAACCGCTGATCAACCGTGCCAAGGACGATTCAATGAACAACCGTCGTGTGGTGTTCAGCTACCTCCAGAACAAAGAAGCTGTCAACGAGCTCTTCCGCGAGGTTGCCAAGAAGATTGCTGACCGTAACGGCGGCTACACCCGCATCCTCAAGACCGGCTATCGTCTGGGCGACAACGCCAAGATGTGCTTCATTGAGCTTGTAGACTACAACGAGGCTATGCTCAAGGATGCCAAGGGCGCCAAGAAAGAAGGACGCACCCGTCGTTCACGCCGCAAGGCAGCTCCCGCCGAGGCTCCCAAGGCTGAAGCTTCTGCAGCTGAGGCTCCCGCAGCAGAGACCCCTGCCGCTGAAGCTCCCGCAGCAGAATAATTTCAGTGAAGGTAAAGGCGCGGTTTTGTCCGCCGCCATTCCATCATATCAGTCAATCCGCACCGGCTTTCGGGCCGCGGCGGATTGACTGTTTTTTTTCATGCTGCCCCAATGCCGGAAGGGGAGGAGACATATCCCCTGGACAGCATCTTGACTTACACCAAGCGGCGTCTTAACATATATTGTGGAACGGGGCGTAAAAAGGAGCTAAAAATTATAGTTTCTATGTTGTTTGTGAATTCAATCTTTCGTAACTTTGCGCAGATGCGAGGCTTATGGCCCGCAGTCACATAATATCGTGAATCAACAACTCATTATAACCAACTTTTTAAGTTAAGCAAACTATGAAAATTGAAAAAATCATCGGTCGCGAGGTTCTCGACTCACGCGGCAACCCCACAGTTGAAGTTGACGTAATCCTTGAATCAGGCGCACGTGGCCGTGCATCTGTTCCCTCCGGCGCTTCTACCGGTGAAAACGAGGCTCTCGAGCTTCGCGACGGCGACAAGAGCCGCTATATGGGCAAAGGCGTAACCAAAGCTGTTGCCAACGTTAACGGTCCCATCGCCCAGGCCCTCGTAGGCATGAGCGCTCTCGACCAGATCCGCATCGACGAGACAATGCTCGCCCTTGACGGAACCGAAACCAAGAGCAACCTCGGCGCCAACGCCATCCTCGGCGTTTCGCTCGCTGTAGCAAAAGCTGCTGCCGACTACCTCGACCTTCCCCTCTACAAATACATCGGCGGATGCAACTCCTACGTTCTCCCCGTTCCCATGATGAACATCATCAACGGTGGCGCTCACTCCGACGCTCCCATCTGCTTCCAGGAGTTCATGATCCGTCCTATCGGCGCATGCTGCTTCAAGGAAGGTATCCGCATGGGCACCGAAGTGTTCCACAACCTCAAGAAAGTGCTCCACGACCGTGGCCTCTCTACCGCTGTAGGTGACGAAGGCGGCTTCGCTCCCAACCTCGACGGCACCGAGGATGCCCTCAACGTAATCATCAAGGCTATCGAGCTCGCCGGCTACGTTCCCGGAAAGGACGTCACCATCGGTCTTGACTGCGCTTCTTCTGAATACTACAAGGACGGTCTCTATGACTACACCTGGAAGCAGGGTCCCGACGCTCCCAAGCGCACTTCCAAAGAGCAGGCTGAATTCCTCAAGGAACTCGTTGAGAAATATCCTATCGACTCCATCGAGGACGGTATGGATCAGAACGACTGGGAAGGCTGGAAGCTGCTCACCGAGATGATCGGCAACCGTTGCCAGCTCGTTGGTGATGACCTCTTCGTTACCAACGTTAAGTACCTCAAGAAAGGTATCGAGCTCGGCTGCGCCAACTCTATCCTTGTTAAGGTTAACCAGATCGGTTCGCTCACCGAGACCCTCCGCGCCGTAGAACTCGCTCAGCGCAACGGCTACACCGCAGTTATCTCGCACCGCTCTGGCGAAACCGAGGACGCTACCATCGCCGACATCGCCGTAGCTACCAACGCCGGACAGATCAAGACCGGTTCTGCAAGCCGTTCCGACCGTATGGCCAAGTACAACCAGCTCCTCCGCATCCAGGAAGAACTCGGTCCCGACGCAGCTTACGGCTATGGCAAAAAGACCAAAATGCCCCAGGCCTGATAGAAAATCAGTCGCGGTGCCGGATTTCTTCCGTGCACGCATAGTCCAATAAAAAAGAATCCTCCGCAATGCGACATTTCGCTGCGGAGGATTCTTTTGTTGTAAGGTTACCGGAAACTTCGGTAAGGTTTTCTTGAATCTGGATTGTGATGCCTGTTGAGTGGTGTAGGGGAGGACGTCAGTCAAGCTGAATCACGCGTATGCCGGCGCATGTGTGATTTCTCCGGAGATAATCTGCAAGCGGCAGGGGGTCGATAATCACTTTCCCGGCCTTTGATGATGCATGCAGAAGATGCGGCACTCCGTCCACAATTTTGATGAAGCCCACGTGAGTGGCGTCAAGACCTTTCGTGTTTGTGATTAGCGCCACCATATCACCGTCGGAAAGTTTGGCATTCTTTATGGCACCCGGTTTCAGATAGGGGAAACGGTGCGAGCGGTAGCCCATCTCCATGGATTTTACTCCTGCCAGATTGGCGGAATCGGCCAGCGCCGGATATTTAGCTGCATTTCGCGACATGAAATCTATGGTCTTCACCATATATGACGGCGCTCCCACGCGCTCCGTCACATCGGCCACGTAGCCCTTGTGTCCGTTGGTCATAATCCAGTCGCTGATATAATGGAGGCGTGAGCTATATCCCTCGGCATGGCCCTGGCGGTAGCGGAGCTGCTCGAGATTATAGACGAAATCCTGCCACGATGTGCGGCGCTGGTCCACCGTCATGGCAAGTGCCATTACTGTTTCCATGAATGTGGTGCAGTCAAATTCGTCCATATTCACCGTGAGCATCTCGGGGTCGCCTTCGAGGGTGCCTGCTTTATAAGGTTTCCCCACGAGCATCTCGGCAAACGTTGTGACTGCCTTGCGGGGAGTCTCGGTGTGCATGGCTTCTACCTTTTTCAGCATTTCGGTTATAGCGGTGGTGTCGGTTCGCTCGTTATGAAAGCGTATCTGGGCCGGATTGACTGCATTGGCCGTCGCGAGGCAAAGAGCCGCGGCGGTCACAGCCAGAAATCTTTTTATGGTATGTTTTGTCATCGTCTATAGAGTGTAAATGAAATGAAAAAAACCGAATAAACATTTTCACGAAATTAATAATAAAAAAAATAACACCCAACAGAAAAATTTTTTCTGGGGCTAATATGTCGGTTTTTCAGAGAGATATGTATATTTTCGCAGAAAACAGTGAACTTTTCCCCTGAAAAAAAGTTTTAAAAGGCTTGCACGGTAAATAAAAAGGGCGTAACTTTGCACCGCTTTTGAGAGGAAACGCCTCC
>VSPV01000049.1 GCA_009775605.1 Paramuribaculum sp. | reverse complement strand
AACAGACTCAACCACCGGATAATCAGCGGTCGAGCCATGCGTTTTTGATATTATTGAGTTTTATCGGACAGCAATAAATTGGAATAATTGGAATTATTGGGATGGTAGGTTTTTTTTGTAATTTTGTGGAATGCGACGTATTGATCAGGCAACGGTTCAGAAGATTCTTGATGCAGCTGACATTGTGGAGGTTGTGAGTGACTTTGTGCACCTGAAGCGCAGAGGCAGCGGCTATATAGGCCTGTGTCCTTTCCATAATGAACGTACGCCTTCTTTTAGTGTCTCGAAGTCGAAGGGTATATGCAAGTGTTTCAGCTGCGGTAAGGGCGGAAGTCCTGTCAATTTCATTATGGAGCTGGAGCAGATGAGCTTCAATGAGGCTCTCCGTTATCTTGCCAATAAATACCATATAGAGATTGAGGAGCATGAGCTGACCGACAAGGAACGCCAGGAGGCAAGTGAGCGTGAGAGCATGCTTGCCATCAATGACTTTGCCATGAAGCATTTCGAGCAGCGTATGCTCGAAACGCAGGCGGGAAAGGATATCGGCCTGAGCTATTTCCGTGAACGCGGCATCAACGATGCCATGATAAAGCGCTTCCATCTGGGCTATGCGCTCGAACAGCGTGATGACCTCTATAATACCGCCCTCAAAAAGGGTTTCACCGAAAAATTCCTTTTGGAGACGGGCCTTTGCTACAAGACCGAGCGCGGTACGGTGCAGGACCGTTTCCGAGGCCGCGTGATTTTCCCGGTGTTCACCATCTCGGGAAAGGTGGTTGCGTTCGGTGGCCGCACTTTGCGTAAGGACAAGGATGTGGCAAAGTACGTGAATTCTCCCGAATCGCAGGTTTATAAGAAGAGTAACGAACTTTACGGCCTCTATCAGGCCAAGCAGTCCATAGTTAAGAAAGACAAGTGTATTCTTGTGGAAGGATACTTGGACGTGATATCCATGCACCAGAGCGGGGTGGAGAATGTGGTGGCGTCGTCGGGCACGTCGCTTACAGAGGGGCAGATACGTCTTATCCATCGTTTCACGGAGAATGTGACTGTGATCTACGACAGCGATGCCGCCGGAATTAAGGCATCGTTGCGCGGTATCGACATGCTCCTTGCCGAAGGCCTGAGCATAAGGGTGATGCAGCTTCCCGAAGGTGAAGACCCCGATTCTTTCGCCCAGACCCATTCATCGACCGAGGTGGAGGAATATCTGGCATCGCATGAACAAGACTTCATTTCGTTCAAGACTTCCATCCTTCTGAAGGGCCTTGACAACGACCCGATAGCCCGCTCACGTGCCATCACCGATATCGTGCGGTCAATATCCGTGATTCCCGACCCTATACAGCAGACAATCTATATCGGAGAGTGCTCACGCTCGATGGGTATCGACGAGAAGGTGCTGTCGCTTCAGGTGGCGCAGTTTGCAGCCGACCGAGCTGAGAGGCTTCGCTCGGAGGCAGAGCGCGAGCGTAACCGTGAGGCTTTCCGGCGCCAGAACCAGCTTGAGCAACAGTCTGCGGAGGGTACGCAGACTGCGCCGCAGGCTTCCGTAGCGGAGGCTGAGCCTGCGGTCAGTGAAGCAATTCCGGCAGTACAGCCCTCTGTAATGCGTCCCTACGAGCAGGAACTCGTGGTGGATATAGTGAGGTACGGCCTGCTTTATTTCTGCGAATACGTGGACGAGAATGACCAGACTCATTCCATGACCGTGCTGGACTACATTATGAACGAGCTTGCGTCGGACGACATCTCCTTTACCGTTCCGGCCTATCGCGCCGTGGCCGACGCCGCCTGCCGTGTGGCTGCCGAAGTATGGCCGGCGGCGCGCGATGAGTTCGAGACCGAGCTTGCCGGGTGGAAGCAGACCCAAATTTCAGAGGGCACAGCCGAGATAGAACGCACCGCACAGGAACTGAGCGAAATCGAAAAGCGCGAGAAAGAGCTTGAGAAAACTGTGGAGGAGGCCGTTGGCGCCCGTCGCAGGGAGTTCTGTCTGGACTTCATGAAAAAGAGGCTGATGTCTGATGCCGACGACGAAGTGCGCCGCACCGCTACAGCTCTTGCCGTGCCTCGCCAGACATTAAGCAAGATACATACCAAATTCGGAGCCATAGCCACGGAGGAAGACCGCCTGGGCGAGCTCGTGCCCAAGGGTGTATGCAATCTCAAGGCCAAGCTTATAGATGTTGAAATAAAGGAGGTGACAAAGAACATGGCCGAGCGCCAGCGCGCGGGCGACAACGACGGCGTAATCGAGGCAATGAAGCGCCTTGTGGAGCTCAACGACATGAAAAAAACGCTCGCCAAATATCTGGGCGAGCGTATACTGGTGCCTTCTTCGCGACGCTGATGCGCCATGGAGGGCGGATAATCAGTGGGATTTGAGCATGAGACCTACGCGCTCCTGCAGGCCGAAGAGCAGGTTCATGTCATGCACAGCCATTGCGGCGGAGCCTTTCATGAGGTCGTCGATAGCCACCGATACCACGAGTTTCTTGCTTACCTTCTGAAGATTGATTATGGTCTTGTTGGTGCCGAGCACTTCGGTGATGCTGGGGGTGGAGTCGGAGAGGAATGTGAAACTGTGGTCGTCGTAGTAATCCTGATAGAGTTTTACGGCCTCTTTTTCTGAAATGGGGCAGTCGAGATAGATGTTGACCGTGATGCCTCTTTCCCATCCGCCTGCAATCACAAGGAAAAGCATCGGAGCCGCGAAGCTCTGCTGGACGGATGTGAGCGCACGAGCTATTTCATCGCTCTCCTCATGCTCGAGCAGGCACAGAGCCTCGCCCGGTTCGGCATCAGGTTCGTTGACCACGGCGGTGATGTAAATCTCGGTGTTAAGAAGCAGATTCTTGGCAAGAGGGAGAAGACCCAGGAGCACGGCGGTGGTGAGGGGCCGCGGCAGCGATGTGTGCTTAGCGCCGCGCACCAGAGGCTTGCGGGAAAGCTCGGGAAGACCGAACACCCATTCGTCGCCGTCGGCAAAAGTTGACTTCTCAAGGAAATCCCCCGAAACGTCGATAATCTTCACATTGTCGGGAACGCCGGCTTTAGTGACGAAATCCTCCGACTGTCCCGGTTCGTCGAAACACAGGAAAACCACATTGACGTTGTCCATCGGGGCGTCGGCCGAGAAGCGCATGTAGGTTTCGCCCTGCAGTCCCTTGTGGACGCGCGATACCAGAGCGCCTTCGGCCTCGGGGTCGTAAATCCACTGGATTTCTATGTCGGGGTGGTTGATGAGTAGTTTGGTGATTTCGCCGGCAACTGTGGTTGTGCCTCCGGCAATGCCTGCACGTATCATGTGTGTGGGATTATGGATAAGGGGTAGAGATTATTTGTTGAAATAATGAGCTCCTTCCTGCATGATCTTTTCAGGGATAATGGTGGAGAGAAGGTCGTAGATTTCCGGCAGCGGGGTATTGGCGTCGATAGCCACAAACACGGTGTCGGCTCCGGCGATTGAGCCGAGGATAGCCGGCGATGATATCACGTCGATGTCGTAGGCCACGCCTCCGGCATAACCGTTGCGGGTCTTGATCACCACTGTCTGTCCGGTGACGGCCACGGAAAGAATGGCAGCCTGGCGCACGGTGTTCATGGCATGGGTGGCCATCTCGTCGGCTGCGGTGCCGTTGGCCGCGATGATGTAACGGTAGCCTCCAAGTTCGGTGGCCACTTTGGATGTGCGGAGAGTTTTGAGGTCGCGGGAGAGAGTGGCCTGGGTCACCGAGCAGTTATGACGCTCAAGGAGCTCCATAAGCTCCTCCTGGCTCCCGACCGAATTGTGAAGTAGAATCTTGACAATCTGTGCAAGACGCTGTTGCCGCTTATTCATAGCGAAAGTGCATAATTAGTGAAATGTTAAGCGCAAATATATACACAAACCGAAAAATATGCAACAAATACGCAGAAAATAATTGCTGTCTTCCCGCACGTAAAGTCAGGGCGCGGAGTATATGGAGGGCGTGATTGCCGAGGCGGGAAATTATTGCTAAATTTGCAGCGGAATATCGCTTTATGTAACGATGAAATCTTTTTTCGCGCGACATTCCGTGTAACACTTACAAAAATCATAAATCCGATATATCATGTCATTAAAATGCGGTATAGTAGGTCTGCCCAATGTGGGCAAGTCCACGCTTTTCAACTGTCTGTCCAACGCCAAGGCACAGTCGGCCAACTTCCCGTTCTGCACCATAGAGCCTAACGTGGGCGTGATAACCGTTCCCGACGAGCGTCTCAACAAACTGGTGGAGATGTGCAATCCGCGCAGCGTGGTTCCGGCCACAGTGGAGATTGTGGACATTGCCGGTCTTGTGAAAGGTGCCAGCAAGGGCGAGGGTCTCGGCAACAAATTCCTGGCCAATATCCGTGAGTGCGACGCCATACTTCACGTGCTCCGCTGCTTCGACGACGACAATATAACCCATGTTGACGGCTCGGTTGATCCCGTGCGCGACAAGGAAATCATAGATTACGAACTTCTTATAAAAGACCTCGAGACCGTTGACAGCCGCATAGCCAAGACCCAGAAGGCCGCGCAGACCGGTGGCGACAAAACTGCCAAGCTGCAGTATGAGGTTCTGGCGCGTTACAAGGAGGCTCTGGAGCAGGGCAAGCCGGCGCGCTCGGTGACTTTCGACACTCCCGACGAACAGCGCTATGCCCGCGACCTCTTCCTGCTGACCGCCAAGCCGGTTCTGTATGTGTGCAACGTCGACGACGCCTCTGCCGCTACAGGCAATGCCTATGTGGAGGCAGTGCGCGAGGCCGTGAAGGATGAAGATGCTTCCATACTTGTGGTCGCTGCCCAGACCGAGGCCGAAATCGCCGAGCTCGAGACATTCGAGGACCGCAAGGAATTTCTGGAGTCGATAGGTCTGGAGGAATCGGGTGTGGCCCGACTGATACGCGCAGCCTACTCGCTGCTCGACCTCGAGACATTCTTCACCGCCGGCGAGGACGAAGTGAGAGCCTGGACATTTCTCCGGGGGAGCAAGGCGCCTAAATGTGCCGGCGTGATACATACTGATTTCGAGAAGGGATTCATCCGTGCCGAGGTGATAAAATATGACGACTATGTGTCGCTTGGCAGCGAGGCAGCCGTGCGCCAGGCCGGAAAGATGAATATCGAAGGCAAGGAATATGTGACGCAGGACGGCGATATAATGCATTTCCTGTTCAACGTCTAACAGGTTGTCGCCATAACGGCTCATCTGGGTCGTCGCTTGCGGAATTCGGCTTCGGTCATTGACTTTAGTCAACTCCCGTCAGCCTCATCCGCAAGCTCCTACCATCTGAACCGTTCTGACAACAACCTGTCGCAACAGATAAACAAAGGATGGGCCGCGGGAAAAAATCCGCGAGCCCATCCTTGCCGTTTCAACTATTTATTTATGAGAGCCCTGAAGCCTAGTATCACTACCTGACAGCAGGGACGAGGGATGTCGTGGGGTGATTTTAATCACAATAATAAAACAATCTACGTCCCTCTTAGTCAGAGAAGGAGTGCCTAAAAGAGATTAAATTATGTGAAGTCAAAGCGTTAAAAGCGCTCCGGGCCTTTAACATTTAGGTTTTTCAATCCGTGTGCCGCTGATTTCAAGCAATCCTTTGTCGGCCATCTCCCTGACGAGGGGAATCACGCGGTCGGGGCCGAGACGGAGCTGACCGCAAATGTCGGATACTTCGCATCCTCCCGGATGGGAAGCAAGATACAGGATGGATTTCTGCAGCGAAGCCTTTGATTCGGAGGATTTACGCTTTGAACGGCATACATCGCACTGTCCGCACGGCTGCTGAGGCTTTTCCCCGAAATAACGGAGCATGCGGTTCACCCTGCATTCGCTGTCGCTGAACATGAAATCGCGCATGGCCTCTATGCGCAGCTCCATGCGGCGGCGCTGTTCCTCGTAGATGTCGCGCGGAAATTCCAGCCTCTTGGGAAGCTCTCGCGAGGTGGTGAACAGCAGATATGGTGAAACCTTGCGCGGAACGTAGGAGAGCACATGGTTTCTGGCCAGTGTCACCAGCGCGTTATATACGGCATCGGCTGTCATGCGCAGGCGCGATGCAATCAGTTCTTCTGAAATATATACGAAGTCGGCAAACAGACCGGTATATGTGCGCAGCAGCAGCTGGAGCACGCTGTCGGCCTCGTCGGGCAGCCGGAGGTCGTAAAGCTCGCGCTTGCTGACGGTGACCATAACGCGCGCACGCGACGAAATCTCGTCGGTATAATCTATATAACCGGCGCGGGTGAGGATGGCAAGCGCATTTCTGGCCACGGGAGGCCTGAAGCCGAAGCGCTCGCAAAACAGCGCGAAATTGAACTCATGGAGGGTGTTGTAGCCCGAGCCCACAGCCACCTCAAGGAAATTGCAGGCATGTTCGTAGACCTTCCGTATCACGTCCTTCTCAGGAAATGCCTCATTCAGACGCCGGGTGAGGGTGGCTTTGTCGGGCTGCGAGACCACCATCACGGCAAATGACGGCAGCCCGTCGCGTCCCGCACGGCCCGCTTCCTGATAGTATTCCTCGAGCGACGAAGGCGGATCGATATGTACCACCGTGCGCACATCTGGCTTGTCTATGCCCATTCCGAAGGCGTTGGTGGCCACCATCACTCTCACTGCGCCCTCCTGCCAGCGGTTCTGGCGCGCGTCCTTGTCCTCGGCGGCCAGTCCGGCGTGGTAAAAGTCGGCGCTGATGCCCTCGCGCAGCAGAAGCTCGGCAATCTCGCGTGTGCGCCGGCGCGAACGCACGTAGACGATGGCGCTGCCGGAAGTGGCGCGCAGTATGCGCAGCAGCATGTCGGGCTTATAGTCGGCGTGACGCACCACATAGCTCAGGTTTGGCCGCGAGAAACTTCTCGAGAACACGTTACGGCTCCTGAATTCCAGCCTGAGCATGATATCTTCCACAACCTCGGGGGTGGCCGAGGCCGTCAGAGCCAGCACGGGAGCCTCGGGATAGCGGCGGCGCAGCGACGCCACCCGGAGGTACGACGGACGGAAATCATAGCCCCACTGCGAGATACAGTGGGCCTCGTCCACCACAATCATGCTTATGTCGGCTCCCGAAATGTCGTCGGCAAATGAGGGCGTCTGCAGTTTCTCGGGGGAGAGATAGAGGAGTTTCAGGCGCCCCATGCGCGCGCGCTCCATGGCCAGACGGTATTCACCGCGGCTCAGGCCGGAGTGGACTGCGGCAGCCTTTATTCCCGCCTGCCGCAGATGGTCAACCTGGTCCTTCATCAGCGATATGAGGGGAGTGACAACCAGTGTCACTCCCGGCAGTATAAGCGCGGGTATCTGGAATGTGACCGATTTGCCGCCTCCGGTGGGAAGCAGACCCAGTGTGTCGTTTCCGGCCAGAACCGACTGGATAATTTCGAGTTGGCAGGGTCTGAACGACGTGTGTCCCCAGTATTTCTCAAGTAGCGAAAGTGGTGATGCGTCGGGCATGAGAGAGGCGGGAGAAAGCTTACTTCACAGGATGGATTCCCTTGATAAGCAGCTGCACGGAGTTGACGGTGTTGTGATGCTTGTTGTCCTCGATGGTGTAGCAGATGTCGAAGGGCTTGCGCGAATGGATATGGGGAAAATACTGCGCCATATTGAACGCGATGCCGTTGAACACCTTGCCGGAAGTGTCGTCCACAAGCTCGAACTTTATGTGCTCCAGATTCTTGCCCACGAGTTTGCTCGTGCCGAAGTCAACCACATGGCGTGTGCAGAACACAGGCTTCTGGTTGCCGGGTCCGAAGGGGTTGAATTTCCTGAGCGTGGAGATGAACAGGGGAGTAATCTGCGAGAAGGTGATGTAGGCGTCGATGTCGAGCTGCGGAGTGAGCTGCGACGGCATGATGTTGGCGGCCACATATTCCTCGAAGCGACGTGTGAACTCGGGGATGTTTTCTTCCTTGAGGGAGAGGCCTACGGCGTAAGGGTGTCCGCCGAAATTCTCCAGGATATCGCGGGCCGAATCTATGGCCTTGTAGATGTCGAATCCCTGCACGGAGCGTGAGGAGCCGGTGGCGAGGCCGTTGGTGAGCGTCAGCACCACCGACGGTTTATAGTAAAGTTCTGTGAGGCGCGAGGCCACAATGCCTATGATGCCTTTGTGCCAGTCCTTGTTGTAGATCACAATGGATTTCTTGGCCGAGTGGCTTTCGCCGCGGCGGTCGAGGATGGCGTTGGCTTCCTCGGTGATGCGTTTGTCGAGTTCCTTGCGGTCCTTGTTATACTGGTCGATGGCCTTGGCAATCTCGAGTGCCTCGTTGGCGTCTCTGGCCACGAGCAGCTCCACAGCTTCGCGGCCGCTCTGCATGCGGCCTGATGCGTTGATGCGGGGGCCTATCTTAAAGATTACGTCGGATATAGTGATTTCATGGCCGGTGAGGCCGCAGATGCGTATGATGGCGCGCAGGCCCATGTTGGGGTTGGAATTGAGCCGCTTCAGGCCGTGGTAGGCCATGATGCGGTTCTCGTCGACCATCGGCACGATGTCGGCCGCGATGCTCACGGCCACAAGGTCGAGCATGCCTTCGAGATCCGTGGTGGGAATGCCGTTGCTCATGGAGAATCCCTGCATGAACTTGAATCCTACGCCGCAACCCGACAGGTGCGGGCACGGATAGGTGCTTCCCTCGAGTTTGGGGTTGAGGATGGCCACTGCCTCGGGGAGGGCGTCGTCGGGCACATGGTGGTCGCAGATTATGAAGTCTATGCCGAGTGTGCGGGCATAGCTTATCTCCTCGATGGCCTTTATGCCGCAGTCGAGGATAATGATCAGTTTCACTCCCTGCGAGGCCGCGTAGTCGATGCTGCGCAGCGAGATTCCATATCCCTCGTCGTAGCGGGTGGGGATGTAGTACTCGATGTTGGAATAATAATTCCTCAGATATTTATAGACGAGCGCCACTGCCGTGGTTCCGTCCACATCATAGTCGCCGTAGACCATGATGCGCTCTTTCTTACCCATAGCTTTGTTAAGACGCTTGACGGCTTTGTCCATGTCAGGCATCAGGAACGGGTCGTGCAAATCTCGCAACGACGGATGGAAGAAGCGTTCGGCCTCATCCACCGTAGAGATTCCGCGCTGGGCCAGCAGTTCGCTGACGGGCGCACAGTCGGCAAATTTCTTAGCCAGCTGCGACTCGGATTTCTGTTCTTCTGAAGTAAGGGGTAAGTAACTCCATTTACTTGTCATTTATATAGTTTTTTTTCTTTCTCTATAGCGGTGGGAGGCGGCGGAACCGAAAGAAACGGTATGTTCCGCGCTCCATCAGGTGCCTGCGGTCCGTGAATGCGGACGGCATGGCTGTCGGTAATCCGGCCGGGAGGCCTCTGAGGGGAGCCTCGCGCCGTGTGGTTATGATCGGTTGCCGTATAGAGGAGAGCGCCACCCTTCCGGTGGCCCGGCAAGAAACGGAGGGATGGCCGGAGAGAGTTCGAAATCCTATTCCACCCCGAATGCAAAGTTAGTAAAATAATCGCATAATTTTTGCAGCTCGTTCAAAAAATCTGCTGTATCTTTGTGTCAGAAATAGAGCCGAAGAGTTGGCTCTTTACATCTGAAAAGGTGTTATTTGTGATATCTTCTGTGATAAATTCTAGCAAAATTCCTCATAGATAGTAAGATAAACACAAATAGCGCCTGCATCGGAAGCTTGTACTTATCCCTTGGGGATATCTATATAGCTTTATCGGTGTGGGTTTGCTGTTTTATCACTATCTGAGGCCATGCTAGAAGCCTATCACCGGATAAAGCAAGTACAATCCCACACCTTTTCTTTATCCATACGTAACTGCTTTATAGGGATTGTAAGGCGTTTAATACATTGTTTTACAATGAAACACAATCTTAAACACCTACAGTCGCTGGTGTCTGTAGCTCTGTGTGTCTTTATTGTTATGGCATTTTCCAGCTGTAGCGATGATGATGAACCAGCAAGGGATGAATTGACTTCTGTCATAGTAGGAACCTGGGCACAGGATGGTGACAATGATATTTTCGTTGTCAATGCAAACGGTACGGGCGTAGTCTATGGAAGTCCTGAACTCTTTGAACAGAAAAAAGACGGAGCGACTTTTACCTGGACTTACAAGGACGGTTGGGTAAAGGCCGGTATAGCCGGAGTTCAGGAAGAGGAAATGAGAGCTAAATCTGTATCCAAGAATAAAATCGTATGGCAGAGGTACGATAAGGAGGCATCCGATGGAGAGGGATACGATAAAGATGCTTTTGGATACTACGAGCTTTGGACTTGGGAAAGATACACAAAGTAAGAAGGTCGTAAAATAATTGCAGGAGATTGCTTATTGAGCTTTCTCCTGTAATTTTTTTGTGTTCAAGACTCCAGAGGCATAAAACAAAAAGGGGTCAATGTAATATAATGGTTGTTAAAATGAGTCTGCAATACAAGTATCAGATCTGCCAACTCGGAGCGGCGGAGCCGCGTTTTCTGTAAAACCCGCTGCGTCAGCTGCGGGGAAAACGCTGTCGGTCCCACCTGCGGCGAGCCTGGGAATGGCGATGACGCAGTGTGCGTAAGCATGGGAACCCAACAGACAGCCTACGCTTACGCGGGCAGCGAGGCGCGCATGCTCCGCAGCTTGCCTCGAAGAAATCTATTGGCCTATTTTTCCGGCAGCTGGCGCAACCGGTTGTAAAAAATTCGCGCCTCCGGCGCTTTTCGCCTGTTACAATATATTTTGAATGGTATAACTCCGGCTTTTCAAATTATCTCTCTTAAAAATTTCTTTTGGATAATTTTTAATACTTCAACTGTTTTTTCATATTGAGCCACAAAAAGTCTCCGGCGGCGCGTCGCGCGCCACCGGAGACGGGAGAGAGGTGCTATAGAGGGAAAAAGCAATATTCGGTCTACAGTTCTTAGGCGCCCTTGGGTGCGGTTTCTTTCTGAATGAATATGAATATCAGGGCTACCACGGCCGCAATGATGTAGGGCACGAACATAGTGTGGAATCCGTGGCCGCTGGCAGCGAGTTCCGATGGAATGTTCTGGAGAATGCCGCCGAATATGAACATTATGCCGTTGAGAAATGCGCTTGCGGTGCCTACGAGCGGCCCACCGGCCACGTCACCGCCTACGCTGAACGCAAGCATGTGGGCGGTGGCACCCATGCCTATCAGGAACATCATCACCACCATGAGCCACAGGGGCATCTCGACGTATACAATCAGAGCCATGGCTATGATTATCATTATCGCGCCGATTATTGACGGCTTCCGGCGGGAGGCGATGCGGTTGCTCCACTGGGGCCAGAAGCAAGAGCCGGCCGCGAGGCCGAGCCACAGGAGGGCGGTGCCTATATAGCCCTGGTCGGCGTAACCGTAGTGTTCGAAGATTTTGGGAGTCCAGACCACGCCGAGGGCGAGGTTGAGGCCGAAGATTATTCCGCCCCACATGGCGGCAATCCACATCTGCGGTTTCTTGAAAATCTGCACGAGGTTATTACCTACCACTTTGAATGGATTGCGGGTGATGGGGACGGGCTGGGGGTTGCGCATGAAGATGAAGGCGAGAATCACAAGGAGCACGCCGAAGAAGCCCAGGCAGATGAACAGACGTTCGTAGGTCATGTGCTTGAGGAGGCTTTCTATTACAGGCTGCTGGACTGCGGAGCCTACCGAGGAAAGTGTCTGTACGTAGCCGAACATGGTGCCGTAAGCCGCCATGCCGAACCACACGCCGCCTATATATCCGGCGCCTACGAAACCGCAGCATGCGCCGAGGGCCATGAGGACCTGTGCCACGAGAATCATCGCGTAGGAGTCAGCGAGACCGTAAAGGAACACTCCGGCGGTAACGAAGATGAATGCCGGAATCATCACGCGGCGCGATCCAAAGCAGTCGAGGAATGCTCCGCCGAAAAACTGGAAAATGGCGAAAGCCCATGTGTAGGTGCCGGCTATGAGAGTGAGATGGCTCAGGTCAAGGTGGAGGTTGGTCTGGATGTCGCCCTGCACGTCGGAGAACATCGTCTGGATGTTGAAGAGATAGATGACGAATACAGTGGCCAGAATCCATACCCACCAGGCCATCGGGCCGCCGAGGCGGTAGCGGCCGGTCTGTGGCAGTCTGTCTGCCGGGATATTGTTGGTTGACATAAATAAATACCGTTGAATAAGGGATAGACTATTTGGCTGAGATTTTTGTGTCGGGGATTTCCGAGGCATACATGTGGGTGGGCTTGCGTGCGCGGTCGTAGACTTTCTTTCCGGCCACGTAGGTGGCGAGGTTTACGTTGTTGAGCCCGAGGGTCATGATTACGAAAAGCTTGTCGAAAACACTGTCGGTGAACTTCATGCGCCATGCGGCGAATTCCGACGGCTTGAGGTCTACCACTGCCACGTCGGCCTCGTAGCCGGGGGCAAGGCTGCCTATTGTGTTTTCGAGGTGAAGTGCCTCGGCTCCGCCGCGTGTGGCCAGATAGAAGCTCTTTATGGCGTTGAGGCTTTTCTTCCGGAGCATGGCCACCTTGTAGGCCTCGTTGAGCTGACGCGGAATAGAGAAGTTTGTGCCTCCGCCCACGTCGGTGCCCATACCCACGCGCACCGGACGGCTCTGCTCCTTTGCTTCCCAGTATTTGAACTCGCCGTCGCCCAGGAACAGGTTGGAACTCGGGCAGTGGGCCACGCCGCACTCACACTGGTGGAGCACCTGCCATTCCTCCTCGCGCACTATGCAGCAGTGGGCCATCACGGAGCGGCGCCCCACGAGTCCGAAGTGACGGTAGACCTCGGTATAGTTGGGCTGGTCGGGGAATAGCTGGGTCACCCAGTCGATTTCGCTCTGCACTTCGTCGAGGTGGGTGTGCATGTAGACGCCCTGGTCGATATAGCGCTGGTAGAGTTCTCCCGCGAGCTGGAGCTGCTCGGGTGTGGAGGTGGGAGCGAAGCGCGGAATCACGGCGTAGAGCTGACGGCCGCGATGGTGCCATTTTTTCAGAAGCTGCTCTGCGAGGACTATGGATTCCTCGGCGCTCTCGTCCTTGAGCGAGTCGGGGAGGTTGCGGTCCTGAAGCACCTTGCCGGAAATCATGCGGGTGTTGTAGCGCTCTGATTCCTCAAAGAAGGCGTCGACCGAAGTGGCGAATGTCGTGGCGAATACGTTTGCGGTGGTTGTGCCCTGCTCAAGAAGCTGACGGAAGAACATCCGGGCAACTTCGTCGGCAAAGGCCTTGTCCTTGAATTTCGATTCGGTGGGGAAGGTGTATTGGTTGAGCCACTGGAGCAGCGTGTCGCCGAACGAGCCTATCATGGGCGACTGCACATAATGCACGTGGCAGTCTATGAAGCCGGGCATAATTACGGCGTCGGGATACGTGTCGATGTCAGTGAGCTGAGGATATGCGGGAGCCATTTCCTTGTAGTCGCCTACGTTTAGAATATGGCCGTCCTGCATCACTACGAGTCCGTCGGGATAGTAATCGTAGCATTCCTGCTCGTTGTTAAGGAAAGGGTCGGCCTTGAAAGTGAGAACCTGGCCACGAATTCCCTTGAGTGCGGTGCCTTCGGGATTTACGGGAAGCGGAGTTGATGTCATCGGTCTGTGATTATGGTTAAAAGCAAAAAGAACCGTACTCCCTTTCGGTAGCAAGGTCCTGTATAGCGCTTGAAAAAACGTGTTTAAAAGGAAACGCCGTCGAAACGGAAAATGTTTTGACGGCGTGTGTTAAAAATCAGGGGAGGGGATGATCTGGCGGAGCGCAGGGCCACAGTCAGAATTTCCGGCAGTAGTTCCAGCCCATGCGGTCGTAGAGGGGGAGGAGCTGGCGCAGGCGTGTAACGAACGACGGATAATCACGCTCGGCCTGCGGGGTCCAGGCCGCCTCGGCCACAGCGGCAAGTCGCGGCATCATCAGATATTCAAGAAATTCGGGGGTGGAGACGTATTCGCTCCAGAAGTTTGCCTGCACGCCCATATAGCGCCCGGCGAGGGAATCGGGCACATCGGCCATAGGCACGTAGGAGTATACACGTTCGAGGGTCTCCGTCCCGGTGCCCTGCGAGAGAGGTTCCGAGGGGTCGGTGCTCTGTTTGCGGTTGATATAGTAGGGAATCTGAGGTGTGAGGATGGTGGAGAGGCCTTTTTCAGCCGCTTCGCGAGCGGCCTTGTCGGCGCCCACCCATGCCATGATGACAATGCTGGTGTCGAGCATCGAGGTGTTGCCGTGGAGCACTTCGTTCCAGAAAATGAGCCGGCGTCGGTCGCGCGCGGGTTTGGCGTCGATGTGACGCTGGAGCTCACGGTAGAAGTTCAGCTGAAGATCACGGTAGTTTGTCGAACCTATGGAGTCGAGCAGGGCGGTGCACTGCGGATTGCTCTCCCATTTTGCGGTGGGGCATTCGTCGCCTCCCAGGTGCAGATATCCGTAGGGGAAAATA
This sequence comes from Paramuribaculum sp., assembly GCA_009775605.1. Lineage (GTDB taxonomy): Bacteria > Bacteroidota > Bacteroidia > Bacteroidales > Muribaculaceae > Paramuribaculum. Next base: position 2,421 of record VSPV01000049.1, on the reverse strand, counting down.
TCTATGGCATGGTCAATGACATCCTTTGCGAACTTCACTGCTGCGGGATTGGCAACGTTGATCACATCGTCGCTCACGCCCATCCTGCGCCATACCTCGTGGGGATTCTCGGGGTCGCAGGCCAGAATCTCGGGATAGGCCGCTACGGCAGCCTGGGAATGGCCGGGGATGTCTATCTCGGGAATAATCTCGATGCAGCGCTCGGCGGCGTAGGCCACGATATCGCGCATCTGGTCGTCGGTATAGTAACCGCCGTATTCCGTAGAGTCGGGCTGCTGGTCTTTCCAGCCCAGGCGGTCGCAGGCGCGGCACGCGGCCACCGTGGCCAGGCGTGGATATCCCGGCACCTCCATGCGCCATCCCTGGTCCTCGGTAAGGTGCCAGTGGAAGCGGTTGAGCTTGTTGAGCGCCATCATGTCGAGGACTTTTTTCACCTGGTCTACGCCGAATATATGGCGCCCTTCGTCGAGCATGAATCCGCGGTAGCCGAATCGGGGCCAGTCGGTGATTTCAACTGCCGGGAATGAGCGGGTGGCGGGGTTGTAAAGCTGGCGGAGTGTCTGCACGGCATAGAAGGCGCCCGCGCGGTCGGCGGCCTTTACGTCAATGTCGTCGGGGCTGACGGTGAGGGAGTATCCCTCGGCGGGAAGGGCGGGGTCGGCTGTGAAAGTGATGCGTCCGGCGCCGCTGGATGTTCTGCGCAGTTCAATTCCGGGGAAAAACGAGGCGTTGGCAGTGAGACGGTCCGCAAGGCTGTCGGGGCCGCTTACCGCCACGGTGGCCGGTAGGGTAAGAGTGCCGCTGAGCACTGTCATTTCGGCCGGCTGAGGCACTACTGCCGTTTTCACGGCAGCCGATGTCGTGGCGCAGGAGGCTGTCAGGGCCAGAACGGCGACGAAGAATGAGAAATGTTTCATGATTGGAAGATTTATGGTAGTGGGGGATTGGTAATGCGTGCTATGGCTTGGGGGCGGACTGCAGATGAACGTCGAGCTGCGGGAACGGGAATTCTATGCCGTTTTCCGGAAGGATGCGGTAGATTTTCTCGTTGATGTCGTAGAATACGCTCCAGTATTTATCGGAACGCACCCACACGCGCACGGTCAGGTTGACGCTGCTGTCGGCCAGCGCGCCGAGCAGAACGGCAGGGGTAAACGTGATCGGGGCCGAGACTATGGTTGTCTCACTTACGTTGCGGGCGCGGGCTATCTGAGCCTTGATGGATTTGTCGGAATGGAAAAGGCTGTACCAGATGCCGCGTTTTTTGTTTTCCGGAACTTCTGCCGGGGTATCCTCCGGCACAGCGGTTTCTGTGACGGGGATTACACGCGTTGCATAGCCGGTTTCGATGCCGCACTCCGGAGCGGGTTTCTCCTGACGGCATGTGGCCGCGAAGCTGCCCTCCGATTCAGAGTTGCCGTCGAGCACGTCGGGGTTCGACGCGAGAATGTCAAGGATAATGGCGCGTGCGCGCTGAAAATCGGTGCCGTAGGCCACGCCTACGGTCCATTCCACGCGGCGGTGTTTCTGACGGCTCCAGTTGTTGATGCTCCCGGTGGAAAGACCTCCGTTGGGGATGATGATGGATTTGTTGTCGGCCGTGTTGATTATCGTTGAGAATATCTGGATTTCACGCACAGTTCCGGCGTAGCCCGAGGCCTCGATATAGTCGCCTACCTTGTATGGCTTCAGCAGAAGGATGAGCACGCCCCCGGCAAAATTCTGGAGGGTGCCGCTCAGGGCCATGCCCACCGCAACGCCGGCCGAGGCAAAGAGGGCCAGGAACGAGCTTGTGGGGATGCCGAGAATGCCGATAACCGTTACAATCAGTATGAAGTAGAGCACAATGCGCAGGAAGCTGAGAATGAATGTGCTCAGCGATTCATCTACGTTGCGCCGTATGAGTATGGCGGCCGTGAAGTTGTAAAGACGGGTTATGATGAACTTGCCGGCATAGAACACCAGTATGGCCACGGTGAGAGAGATGGCAAAGTGCACCATATCGCTCACGAGCTTGTTGATAAGGTCGTCGAACGACATGTTCTTCAGTGACGCCAGCTCGTTTTTCACCGTGCTGACGGTATCGGCGGGAGCGGCTGATGGCAGCGGAATCTGGATCATTTGCTGAAAGGGTTTTGGTTATGACGTGGGGCGCGGACGGGCGGCGCTTACTCTGAGAAAATGAGCGAGCGCCGTGTTTTGTTCACTGGAGCGACGGATTGGCGCTCACCACGTCGGCCCACCAGGCCAGTGAGGTGTATCCTCCGCGCAGGGCGTCCTGTGCGTCGGTCACGATATTGCACCCCATTCCGCTGAATCGCGAGGAATCGAGGCCGTAGACTTTAGGGGTGGAGTGGAACACGGTTATGGAGTCGGCGTAGTCATTGCGCAGCGCAGCCAGAAGGTTGATTTCAGAAAGGG
>VSPV01000048.1 GCA_009775605.1 Paramuribaculum sp. | reverse complement strand
TCGGCCACGATGGTATATTCCATCTGCATGCCGTTCTGGATATTTTTGATCTTCACGCGGTTGAGTATCTGCACCTATTCGTTGTTGAGGTTGCTTTCGTCGATTATGCGGCAGCTTGCCACGAGGTCCTTCAGCTGCGAAATCTTCATTTCCAGCAGGCCCTGGGCTTCCTTGGCTGCGTCGTATTCCGAGTTTTCTGAAAGGTCGCCCTTGTCGCGGGCCTCGGCTATGGCGCGCGATATTTCGGGACGCTTCACAGATTCGAGATAGGCTATTTCTTCCATTTTTTTCTTATAGCCCTCTTTTGTCATGTAAGTGATTGGCATGATATTTAAGTTTTGATGATTACTAAAAAAATTAGGACTCCCGCCCTCGGATTATGCAAGGGGGAGACCTGGTGAGGTTCCGGCTATGTGGTGCTGACGTGCCGGATTGTCGTTTATGCGCTTACAAAGATAGGGCAAAAGTTGCAATCCTGCAATTATTTCGGGGGAAAAACGTCAGCGTGCGGTCACGGCCAGACGGCCGGCCGACGATACCGAAGAACGGCCCGAAGTGTCTGTGATACGGGCGCGGTATATGTAGATGCCGCGCTCCACGCGGTGGCCTCCGTTGTCGCGCAGGTCCCATATCATGGGTGACGATCCGGCGGTGTCGGCGCGGCCGGAATTCCGGGCTGTCCAGAGGCGGCGGCCGTGCATGTCAAACACCTCCATCTCCACGTCGAGAATCGCGTCGGGACGGTCGTGGCGGATATAGAACCGCGCCTGAGTGGAGGCGGGATTGGTGTCGGTGTACACTTCTGAAATCCGTGGCCCTGCGTTCTCGCTCACGTGGAACCGTAGCATGGCCGTGGCTTCATTGCCTGACGTGTCATACACTCTCAGCTCCAGTGTGTGGCTGCCCGTGGTGAGCCGGGGCAGGGGATAGGCTATGGTTCCGGCGGCGCCTTCGGTCACGGCCTGCGGAGAATAATATGAGCTGAGGTCGGGAGGCGTGCGGGAGTCGTCGAGCCGCAGGGTCATGGTAGAGCCGATTCCGGCGGTGGAGAGGTTGATGGCCGTGTCGTCGGTCACGCGGGCCAGAAGCACCGGCTCGGGGTTGACGGTCTGCCCGTCGGTGAATCCATGGTGGTTGAGCACGGCATATTCTATCACCGGCGGCAGAGTGTCGGGAAGCGCCGAGAGGTCGGTTCCCGAGACGTAGATGCCGCGGTGGCACGTGGCGGCGCGGGTGCCCGAGCGGTCGTAGGCGGCGATGTTGAGAGTTGCGGGCCGCATATTGTCGGCGATATCGGCCGGAATATGCAGCCGCATGGTGAAACGGCTGCCGGTAACTGTGTCAAGTGCCACCGTGAGGCGGTCGCCATGCTCGTCGAAAGTCACGCGGCGACCTTCCGTGCCGGCTGCCGGGCGCCCGAGGGTCACGGTAGAGCGGTCGGAGTCGTAGAGCGTTGCTTCAGCCGTGCCGTTGAAGTCAGGGAGGATGGAGCCGGAAGGGTCGGTAACGGTGCATTTAATCTCTGCCGTCTGCAGCCCAGTGACCACGGGCTGTGTGCCCGGTTCCACCAGCGTCCCGTTTATTTCGTCCACTGTTATGCGGCAGTCGGGCATCACTGTGTGCATGGAGGGATCGCCCAGCAGCACATACCGGGTCCGGCCTTCCGCTGCGGGGGATGTTTCGGCGATATGGTTCTTGGCAAGCCGGAGCGTCTCGCCCAGGGAGAGAAACCGGCCGTCGTCGCCGCGGGCGAATGCAAAGCGCCCCAGGGCGTCGTTCATCAGCGCGTTGTCGCCTATGAAAGTGCGCCGTGTGGCCGAGATTGCGGCGATGGCTCCGCCGTCGGGCTTCAACGCAATCCGTTCGGCTCCGGAAGGCTCGCTGCCGTCCCATCGCAGGAAAGAGCAGGTCACCGCGCAGAGCACCGGAAGCCTGCGCAGATAGAGCGATGAGATGTCGGAGGTGGTAAGGAGCTTCTCGGCGGTGAAATAATCCTCTGTGCCGTGGCCCGTGTAGTGCCACCACATCACACCCTCGTCGAGCAGCCGGAACATGCGGCGGCGCCCTTCGGTGCACACACCGCCGTCGAGCTCGAAAGCGTCCACATACACCTTCTCCATCAGCGCGGGATGGCCGTTGGCGTCCACACGGGCGCAGAATGTCTCGGCCTGGTCGGCGTGCGCGCCATTGTCGCCGTTGTCGGCCACAACCATCACGCGGTTGCGCCACTGTCCCTCGGCCGATGAGTTTTCGTAGTCATAAAGTTTGTCCACGTAGGCCTTGAGTTCGGCGGTGGAGCGGGCTGGAATGCGGCCCACGGCTATGCTCAGGCGGTCGTTGCGCGCATCGGCGCCGGAACCGTCGTCGAGCATTGCCAGAATATCGTCGGAAGTGTATGAGCGTTCTTCGGCAAGGGCCTCGTCGGTCTGCCAGGTAGGAAGTGTGAGGGCATGTTCGCGCCCGGTGAGCGTGAGCCCGCGGTTGTCGGAGGTGGCACGTCCCAGCAGCAGTGCATAGCGCAGCGGACGTCCTGATTTCAGGCCGCGGTCATATACCATCTTCAGATAGCGCCGCAGGGCGTTGACCGATCTGGCTCCCGAAGAGAATTCGTTATAGATCCGGTCGGCGCTTACGGCGGTTACGCTGAGTTTCTCCTTCCCCTGGCTCCTGAGGCGCGCTATCCTTTCGGCCTCGCCCTTCCATGCGTCAACGGTTATTATCACCATGTCGGGTGGTGCGGCCGACGCATCGTGAAGGTCCTGATTGGCTACGGTTGCCACAAGCCTCGGGCATGGCATCGTCATCCCTTCGGTCCATGCGGCGTAGGAGCGCTGTCCCGTGGCCGAATTTGTCCACAGGGCTGCCGTGCCCTCGCGGGCGATGTTCATTTCGCTCACGGCGAGAGGGTCGGTTACGTCCCACACATGGGTCAGCTCCGCGGCTCCTTCCAGGCGCCCCTCCGGCTGACGGAGGGTGAAAAGAAGGGGTTTGCCCGATTCAAGCGCCAGGCGGCGCGTGTAGTTCACTTCCGCAAAGTCGAGCCGCGCGGCCTGAATGGTCGCGGAGCGGCGCAGGCTGTAGGTGAGTTCAAGTCGGTCGGTGATGTCATCGGCCGGAATAAGGAATGAGGCCGTGGCGGCGCTGCCGGCATGATATTCGGCCACCGCCGGAATCTGGAGAGGTGAGCCGATGGGTTTGCCTCCCGCGGAAATCTCAAGGGTGGAAGCGCCGGCCGAACGCACGGCAAACGAAGTGCGGAGCCTTACCGGAGTGCCGTCGGCTCTGCCGGGAAGGTCGATGCTTATTTTCTGCTCGGGGCGCAGCCTGAAATCCTCGCCGTAGACGTTGTGTCCCATTTCGCCCATAGGGGCTTCCTCCAGCTCATGGAGCGCGGGGCAGAGAAATTCAGTGGCGGGAGCGGCCGTGCAGCCCGGTACGCCCGCTGTGGCAGGCGTGGCGCCCTCTCGCTCTCCGGCGGTGATGAAATAATATCCGGCGGAGGTGAAGGGGTTGCGCACGCGCCTGAAAACGGCACCCTGCATCTCCCATCCCACCGGCCCGGTGGCATAGAAATAGATGCCCCGCGGAGTGCGGAGTGCGGGGACTTCCGGAAGGTCGTCGGTGTAGGTCTGGGCCGAGAGCAGGTCGGGGATGCGGGCGCCCCCGTAGCCGTGGATTCTTACGCGGGCCGGGTTGGAAAATCCCCAAGAACGGAGTGTCGAGGCGGGTATGAAATGCATTCCCGACGTCTCCACGCTTATTTTTGACCACGAGCCTTCGGCGAGCACCGAGTGGGCGGCGTAGGTGTCGGGAGGCAGTGCGAGGGCGCACGGCGAGGCGCACGCCAAGGTGGCCGCCATGACGAGCAGGCGGCGTTTCAGACGGTCTATGATCTTTTCAGCGGTCACTGCCTGAGGGGATATGCTCTGAAAGAAAACGTATTCCGGCCCGTTTTTATTGCATCAGCTGCGGGTGCGACGCCACCCATGCGTTCCACGCCGTGGTGTCGCCCCGGAATATATTCATGTCTATGTAGCGCAGAGGGTCGCCTATACGCCCGCGGTGGCTGTATTGCCAGAAAGTCCAGGGAATGGAACGGTCAATCTCGCTGAAGGAGCAGAGCCACAGCGGATAGCGGTCGAAGCGGCCGCGCACGAACCGGTAGTAGCCGTCCTTGTTGGTGTAGAGCATCACGCTCATGCCGGCGTCGTCGAGGGCGGCAAGCATGGTTTCGAGGCGCGACACCACGGCCGAGGTCGCTACCTGGGGGTTGCCCCACTCCTCAAGGTCGATCACCAGCGGCATGTCCAGGCGCCGTCCGCGCACGCTGTGAAGAAGGTTCAGGGCCTGCATGCGGCCGTCGGCGTCGAAGCGGAAGAAATGATATACCCCCACCTTCAGGCCCGCTTCCCGGGCGCGTCGGATATTGTCGATGAACGCCGCATCCTTGAAGTCGCTTCCTTCCGAGGCCTTCATGATCACAAAGCGGATGCCCAGAGCGGCCGCGTGGTCGAAGTCCACGCTGCCGTTGTGGGAGGAAATGTCGATTCCGCGCACCGGGAATTCCGTAAGGTCGCCTTCCTCTACCGGCTTTGGCGACAAAGCCTTATAAATGGGACGGGCAAAAAAAACGAGCGCTGCGACCGCCGCCGCAACGCACCCCGCTATGCCGAGCTTGGTGGTCCGTTTCATGTTTTCATTACAAAAATAGTAAAAAAGGGGGTTCCGCATCCCTGCGGTATGGAAAAAATGGTTAAATTTGCTAATCTAACTACCATCCCGCAATGCGAAATTTTATAAGAAGAATCCTGCTGCTGATTCTTGCTATGACGGTTTCGATGCAGCTTCAGGCAATGACTCCCGAAAAGCGCCAGCATATCACAGACAGCCTCAACGCCATTCTGCCACGTCTGGACAATGCCAACGACAGTCTCGACGTGCTCTACGACCTTGTGGATGTGGCTGACTACAAAACGCGCTCCGACGCGGCCCTGCGCGCATATTATGTGTCGCGCCGCACCGACAACATCGCCGCCCGCGGCGATCTCCTGCGCCGTATCTCCAACTTCAACCTGAGCAATGACACCATGCAGGCTCTCGCCCTCGAAGAAGCCGCGAGGCTTCCGGAAGGAAACATCCGCTCGGAAACCGAACTGTTCATAAAGACGCAGCGCATCACCGGACGTGCCCGCTACACTACCGGCGCAGAGCGTCAGCGCAACCTCATAAATCTCATTTCCAATTATAAGAAAATGTTTCACGATGAGGTGAACTCTACAGGCGAAAGCCGTTTTTACGAACGCCTGGAGAAGCTCTATGCCCTGTGCATCTACATGAGCCTCTCCACCCGCAGCCATCTGCTTGTGGATTATGTGGACAGTCTCGGACGCGAAATCGAGAAACTCCCCAAGGAAATGCAGAGCATAAGGAATCTGTATTATACCAGCGCTGCTATCGCATATACCAACAGTGAGGTTCACGACAAAGCTGTGTGGGCCGACAAGATGCTTCTGGCAATAATGGACCAGCTCGAGGCCTCGAACCATTCAAAGGGACGGGAGTTTTCCGACTATAACCTTTCGCGTTACAACTCCTACCGCAGGATTCTGAGCAATTACCCGGCTCTTACCGACAGAGAGGTCGATTACTATTACGACAAAATAAAGGAGATTGCCCGTGAGTATCGGGATGCGGAATCGGATTTCAACAACCTGCGCCGTCCCACCATCTACTATCTCATGGCAAAGAAACGTTATGCCGAGGTGCTCCCGATTCTGAAAGTGGCCATAGAGAATAAAAAGCACGAGCCTTTCCGCCGCCGCTTCACCGCATTCATTGTGGAGGCCGCAGAGGCCACCGGCGACGAGCAGTCGTTGCTCAAGGCTTCCCTGGATTACAATAAAATTCTCGAGGACTTCATCAGCACGCGCGCCGACGAAAACCTCAGCGAGCTCCAGGTGGTATACCACGTGAGCTCACTGCTCGACGAGAATGAGGATCTGCGTGTCAACTCACGCGACTTCGAAGTCTCGCGCCAGAAACGTTCTCTGATTGTTCTGATGGTGCTGGGCGCCATACTGGTGGTGCTCCTGATTGTGGCTGTGGTGTTCTATATGCGCAGCAAAAGGCTTGCGGTCAATCTGGGCAAGTCAAACGAGACGCTCAAGAACGAGCGCGACACCCTCCGGCGTACCCAGGACGAACTGATAAAGGCTCGCGACCGCGCGCGTCAGGCCGACCGCCACAAGACCGACTTCATAAACAACATGAGCCACGAAGTGTCGGTGCCGCTCAACACCATCGTGGAGTATTCCCAGCTGATTGTAGAGAATGTCGATGAGGACAAGCGCGCCTACCTCGAGCGCTTCGCTCAGGCCATCGACGTGAGCGCCGACCTTCTGCGTACGCTCATAAACGACGTGCTCGACATCTCGTCACTCGATAATACCCAGCTCAGTGTGGTGAAACATCCCGTAGGAGTCAATCTGCTTTGCGATACGGCAATGGCAACTCGCAGCCTCTATGCCAAGGAGGGTGTGGACATGGTGTTTGACAATGCCGGAAGCAAGGAGACGGTAATCATAACCGACCGTCGGCGCGTGGAGCAGGTGCTTATAAATCTGCTCTCCAATGCTTCGAAGTTCACTGAAGAAGGAGTCATTCATCTTGGCTACCGTATCAATCAGCCTGAACACCTCGTCACTTTCTACGTTTCAGATACCGGAATAGGCATTCCGGAGGAGAAGCGCGAGGTGATTTTCGAGCGCTTCGTGAAGCTCAACCGCTTTTCGCAGGGCAACGGACTGGGTCTGGCCATCTGCCGCATGATCGCGAAGCTTCTCGGCGGACGCATCTGGGTGGACGGTACCTATCCGGGTCCCGGCACAAGAGTATGCTTCGAGATTCCCACAGACTGATCTTTCCTTAACGAAAAACCACGAGATAATTGTCCCGAATGAAAAATTACGTAGTATCGGCCAGAAAGTACCGTCCGTCGACGTTTGCGAGCGTGGTGGGGCAGAAAGCCCTCACAACCACGCTGAAAAACGCCGTGGCCACAAACCGTCTGGCCCATTCTTATCTGTTTTGCGGCTCTCGCGGCGTAGGCAAGACCTCCTGCGCCCGAATTTTTGCAAAAACGATAAATTGCTCCAACATAACCCCCGACGGGGAGGCCTGCAACGAATGTGAGTCGTGCCGTGCCTTCAACCGCGGCACCTCGATGAACATAATCGAGCTTGACGCCGCCTCCAACAACGGCGTCAACGATATCCGCAACCTTGTGGAACAGGTGCAGGTTCCCCCTTCGCTCGGACGCTACCGCGTGTTTATAGTCGATGAGGTCCACATGCTGTCGTCACAGGCCTTCAATGCTTTCCTGAAGACACTGGAGGAGCCGCCGTCGTATGTGGTATTCATTCTCGCTACCACCGAGAAGCATAAGATTATTCCCACAATTCTCTCGCGCTGCCAGATATACGATTTCCACCGCATCACCATCCGTGATATGGTTGACCATCTCACCTACGTGGCTTCGCAGGAGGGAATAACCGTCGAACCGGCCGCGCTGAACGTGATAGCCCGCAACGCCGACGGCGCCATGCGCGACGCCCTGTCCATCTTCGATCAGGTGGTGGCCTCGTCGGGGGGCAATGTGACGTATCAGGCGACTATCGACGCTCTCAACGTGCTCGATTCGAGCTATTACAACCGTCTTCTCGACGAATTCCTGGCCGGAAACGTTCTCAACACCTGGCTTATCTATAAGGAAATCCGCGACAACGGTTTCGATTCACTTTTCTTCATAAACGGTCTCGGGGCTTATCTGCGCGACCTCACCGTGGCGCGCGACCCGTCCACGCTCTCTCTCCTGGATGCCGGCGACGAAGTGCGCAAGGCCATGGCCGAGAAAGCGGCCAAATGCACCCCCGAATTCCTGTTCAGGGCCATGAACCTCTGCAACGAGGCCGACCTGAATTACAGGCAGGCTTCAAACAAACAGTTCCTCATAGAGCTCACGCTCGCCAAACTGTGCCAATTACTCAGCCCCTCCCCCAGTAAAGGCGGCGACGGAGAGGGGCGGTTGAAACCTATCGCCGCATCCGGCTCCACAGCCGGAAACAAGCCACAACAACAGCCCCAGGCCCCGCGCTCCGCTCCGCCCTCCGCCACTCCGGCGGTAGCCGCTGCCCCGCGGGCTGCCGCAGGCGCCACACCGCCTCCGGCCCAGTCACCGGGAACAGCTCCGGCTCCACGCGCTGCCGCTCCCGTTATGGGCGGAAGCCGCTCGCAGCCCATGGCTGTGAAGGGGGCCATGTCCTTTTCCATAAAGAATGCACGCAGTGCCTCCTCCCATCCCGATGTGGCGGCCGAAGCTCCGGCAGGAAGCTACGGCGCTCCGCTGCGCGACACCCCCGTTGACCCGGCGGAACTGGCAAAGGTGTGGAGCGGATACGCACGTGACCACCGCTCCGAGACCATACTCTCGCAGACCATGCGCATGTCACGTCCCCAGACCGGCGAGAAGCCCGAGAAGTTCACCGTAACCGTGCAGAATATCAAGCAGAAGGAAATTCTGGAGGCTCATCGCGCAGCGATTCTCGGCGCTTTGAAGGATGCCCTGAAAAACGACAGCGTGTGGTTTGACGTTGATATAAACGAGGGGGAAGGCCCGCGCCATACCCTCAGCGACTCCGACCTCCTTGAGGAACTCAAGAAGCAGAATCCCCATCTGGTGGAACTCATAAAGACTTTCAAACTCCGACTATAAACTCCGAATCGTATAACAGCCATGAGACTTTTGCCGTCAAGAATCATCGCCTCGCTTCTGGTAGCCACGGCCGTATGTGCCGTAGCCGCAGGATGCCACAGGCTTTCCGAGAAAGCCAGACAGATGCCGGGCCATTATTATATCAACGAAATCTCGCAGGATCAGCCCCTGCTGGAACTGAACGATGACGCCACATGCACCGTGCGCGCGATCAAGCCGGGCATCCTCACATACGCTGTGGCAGGCCGCTGGGACGTGGTCGGCGACAGTCTGGTGATAGAAGTCGAACCGGTGCTGACCGAACTCCAGGGCGATTCTTCTCTTATAGGCGACATCCCCCGGCGGCTTGCGCGCCGCGTGCAGGAATTCACCGGCACCTCGCTGACTCTGCGCCACGAGGGCAACGACTACGTTTATCTGCGCCGCCTCCCCGTGGCCGACAACGATTGATTTAACAAGCTCTTATAATTAGATACACTATGAAAATATCATTGATGGCGGCGTTGGCCGCTATATGTCTCGCCTTCGGTGGCTGCGCCGGCTCCTCTGATATAGAAAGCCAGATACGCGAGGCCGAAATGGCTACCGCCAACGGCGACATGACCGCCGCGCGCAGCGTGGCCTCCCACATTGTGGGCAACGAGAACCTTTCCGACATGCCCGCCAGCCAGCTTGCGCGCCTGTCAATAGTCTATATGCAGCTTGCCGATACCGACAGCACCGATATACAGTCAAATGTGTCGACGGCCGCCGGCCTCTACCGTCGTGCCTACGAGACCAATGCCGATTCCGCGGCATCTTATTACGGCACCCTCCCTCCCGACAAGCTCCCTTACGCACGCCTGCTTTCTATTCTGGTGGGGAATATCGACAATCCGTACGATATGGCGTCGGATACGGTGGGTTATGCCGATGACGCGTTCCGCGACCGAATGTCAGATGAAGAACTGATGCGATGATGGAAAAGAATCCCTGGCAAAACAGCCTCGCCGCTTTCCTTGAGGCCAATCCCGACCTCCCCGCCGGGCCGGATACTCCGGAACCCGCTCCCGAAGAGACCAGGCGGTTCACCGGCCGTATCACCGTGGCCATCGAGCGGAAAGGGCGTGCGGGCAAGACCGTGACGCGCATTTCAGGCTTTGAGGGTGACGGCGATCTGGAGAAACTTGCCGCCGACCTCAAGCGTTCGCTCGGAACCGGAGGCTCCACCGAGGGTGATGCAGCCATAATTCTGCAGGGCGACCGCCGCGCCGACGCCACCCGCTGGCTTATAGCCAACGGCTACAAGGCCCGAAGCGTATGACCTTACTCTGAACACCCCACCGTATGCTCGATATAATCAAGGCTTCCGCAGGCTCAGGCAAGACCTATCAGCTTACTTACGATTACATTAAGCTCCTCCTGTCAGAAAAGGACAAGAACACGGGGCGCAACCGCCTGCGGCGCGACATCTCAAAAGCCCATCGCTCGATTCTGGCCATTACCTTTACCAACAAGGCAACCGACGAGATGAAGGCCCGCATTCTCCATGAGCTTGCCGTGCTGGCCTCAATGGTGAGGGGCTGGAAAAAGGAAAGCCCGTATATGGGCGATCTCGAGAAGGAACTCGGCGCCACGCGCCCTCAGATAGCCCGTGCCGCCGGGGAAGCCCTGAGGCGTCTGCTCTTCGACTTCGATTTTTTTCAGGTGAGCACCATCGACTCTTTCTTCCAGATGGTGCTCCGCACTTTCGCGCGCGAGGCCAACCTTACCGGTAATTACGAGATAGCCCTTGAGAGCGGCGAGGCCGTGGAGTGGGCCGTGGGGGAGTTCCTTGACTCCCTGCGCACCGACCCGACGTCGCGCCGCACTCACGACAATATCAACTGGATAACCGAATATCTTCTCGACCGCCTGCGCCAGGGAATGGCCGTGAATCTCTTCAACCGTTCGTCGGCTCTCTTCGGCTCTCTGGTGAGCTTCATGAAGCGTATAAGCAACGAGACTTATATGCTCAACAAGAAAGAGATGGACCGTTTCTTCGGCGAACGCTCCAATATGCAGAACCTTGTGGCTTTCCTGCGCAGGGAGATTGACGCGGCCGAGAAAATCATTCCCCGCGAGGGACAGGCCGCGCTCGCTCTGATTGACCGGTGCGAGGGCATGGAGGGCTTCAGCCCGGGGCGCAACACCCGCGGAATGTTCGCGCTGGCTGCCGGAGGCACCGACAATCTCAAAAAGCTTTCCGAAAGTAAGACGCTGATAAACGGCGTGGCGGACGCTTCTACCCTGTTCAACAAAAAGCATGCAGACGAAGCCTCGATCCGGGAACTGGGCGAACGATGCACCGTGATATATGATGCTGTGAAACGCCTGGTGCTTTACCGGTCGATGAATGACAACGCTTTCTATCTCGGCATCATTTCGGAAATCGAGAGATACATAGAGAAATACCGCAAGGAGACCAACACACTCCTCCTGTCGGATACCAACACTCTTCTCAACACCATAATGGAGGGCTCTGACACGCCGTTTGTCTATGAACGCATAGGCATCTGGCTGCGCCATTTCCTTATCGACGAGTTTCAGGACACGTCAAGAATGCAGTGGGAGAACCTGCGGCCTCTCATCTCGCAGGGAATGAGCGAGGGCAACGACAGCCTGATTATCGGCGACGAGAAGCAGTGTATCTACCGTTTCCGAAATTCCGACCCTACGCTGCTGCAAAGCGCCGTCACGGAGGAGTTCAAGCCTTTCGTTGACCAGGCGGCGATAGACTCCGCCAAAAACACCAACTGGCGCAGTTCGGCCGAGGTCGTGAGGTTCAATAACGCCCTGTTCGATCCCGCCTCAAGCGCCCTCACCGGAGCTTTCCGAGACATCTATCAGAAAGCGCGCCAGGAGGTGGCCAGGAAACACCGGCAGGGATATGTGTGCGTGACGGCCGTGCGCGGGAACATGCAGAAAGGGCGCAAGGACCTTCAGGAACGCTGTCTGGAGATAATGGCCACCAACATCCGCCGTGAAATCCATGCCGGCTACCGGCCATGCGACATTGCCGTTCTGACCCGCTTCAACGCCACGGCGCAGAACGTGATAGATTATATCTCGTGTCTTTTCGCCGGTTCTGACGATCCGCTGCTGAGAAACGTCAGGATAGTGTCGGACGATGCGCTGGCGCTTGGAAAGTCACCGGCTGTGCGGTTCATGGTGAGCGTTCTCCGCTTCTGTGCCATGCCGCCCGAACCGCCCCTTTCCGAAAGGGAGTCCGACGGGAAAACGCCCCGGATTACGCGCCGCGATATCCTCATGCTCATAAACCGCTACGAGTATAATGTGAACGGAAACATGCTGCCGGCCGAAGCTCTGGAGGACGCCATGGCCAATTTCACCGTCATGCCCGATATCACCGAGAATTTCGACAGCACGGCCGCGTATAGCCTGCAGTCGCTCGTGGAGCAGATCACGCGCCTGCTTTCCGAGGAGCGGCGGCGCGACGAGGCCATGTTCATCTCGGCCTTCCAGGACCTCGTGGCGGATTACTGCGAGTCAAACGACCCCGATATACACAGCTTCCTGCAGTGGTGGGACGCGGCAGGAAGCGGCTCAAAGGTATCGGCTCCGGCCGACGAGAACGCCATAAGGGTTATGACGGCCCACAAGTCGAAGGGCTTGGAATTCCGCTGCGTGCATGTGCCCGATGCCGCGTGGGATTTCGTGAAGTTCAAGGACCTGGAATGGTTCGACACCTCCGCCCTCGGTGCGGAGATTCCCTGTTCGCTCCCCCCGGTCTATCCCTTCGTGCCTAAGTCATGGATGGCTATGACTCCGCTGAAGGAGCGTTATGAGGCGCGTGTGGCCGAACAGACGCTCGACGAGCTGAATGTGCTCTACGTTACGCTGACGCGTGCCGTCGACGAGCTTATAGTGAGCTATCCTGCCCCGTCGAAGCCTCGCAAGGAGATTTCTACCACGGGCGATTTCCTTGACGCCTCGCGTAGCGCGCTTATGAAAGCGGGGGTGGACTTCAGCGATGTGCAGGTGGAGATAGACCGTGAGCTTTTCCCGTTGGATGACGACAGCGCTTCGAGCGACGACGGCGAAATGGACGTGAAGACCGGTATCGAATACAGTTCCTTCACCGTGGGCCATGCGCTGCCGCACGCTCTGGAAAGCGAGGAAGAGGCACGCAAGACTCTCGAGCCTGAGCGGTATTTCAAGATGCCTCCGTATTATTCCCTGCCGCGCACCGACCTCTGGCGGCAGCTGCGGATAGAGACACCGGGCGAGACGGTAGAGGAGATGCTTCAGCGCACATCTGAGGTAGCGGTGGAGTCATCCCGGCCGGACACGGATAAAGAGAAAGGGGCATTAGAGGCTGTCATGGCCCGCATGCTGCGCACGGTCTTTACCTCCGGTCAGCTTGGAAAATCGGCGAGCAGGCTTGTGGCGTCAGGTGCTGCCGATAAGGCTATGGCCGACGAGGCTGTGGAACGCCTGCGGCGCCAGTTTGAGTCGGACGGCCTTATACGCAGCTGGTTCGAGGGGTATGACCATTGCCGTCCCTATGCAGTGTACACCGTGGAGTATCACGACGCATTACGCCGCCTTCCGGGCGTAAGGATTGTATGGCACACCGACGGACAGGTGGATGCCATACTCTGCACCCCCGAGGCCGATGCCACCCCCACAGCTGACGGCTTCGGCTTCCCCCTTAAAGCCGTGCGGCACTTCCTCGACATACAAGGCCACGACAAAGTGCGCTGCTTTGTGTGGAACCTCGCTACGGGCACCGTCATCCCTCTCCGATGATATGTAGAATGAAGTGAGCATCAACATTGTAGGGCTGCGCCCCGGTGCAGCCGCGTCCATGCGTCAATCCTGCAAATTGGGGGCGGATGCTCCATGGAGCATCCCTACAATTAGGACACTACAATCCTATAAACGCCCCTTAAAAGTTAAAATGCGTTAAAATTAAGAGCCTCCATGCAGTCTTTTGGCTTTTCGCTTCTCTTTATACAGAGAAAACCATAAAGACAACAGAAAGCTATCATCTTGACAATGGACAATTCCCGACTCATACAGTTGTGCTCCGAAGGAGACAAAGAGGCTATTTCAATCCTCTACCGTCGCTATGGCCCGAGTATGGCCCGCGTGATACAGCGGTATGTGGGTCATAGTCCGGCTGCCAAGGATATTCTGCATGATGGTTTTCTGGTGATACTCGGCCGGATTTCGGAGGTGCGTCAGCCTCAGAAGCTCGAATACTGGATGGGCACGGTGATGAAGAACCTCTGCCTGAAATATCTCAGCGATATGGATGTGCTCGAAATCATAAAGAATGAGGACGAGATTCCTGACATTCCGCCTATCGACGATATTCTCTCGTATGAAGAGCTCCAGGTGATAATAGACCGTCTTCCCGAGGGCTACAGACGCATTTTCAAGCTCGCGGTGCTGGAGGGCAAGTCGCACAAGGAGATTGGACGCATGCTCGGCATAGCGCCCCATTCGGCGTCGTCGCAGCTCTACCATGCCAGAATCCTGCTGCAGCGGATGATCATAGAGCGCAAGCGGGAGCTGGGTCTGATCACCATGCTCGTGCTTGCATCCGGGCTGTGGTTCCTGCTGCATAGGAGTGGCATTGAACAGATCGGTGAAAGAATCGCCCGGACCGAGCAGACTGAAGCCGTTTCCTCGCCGTCCGTCCTCATAGAAAAGGAATCTACCACGGCAGACGCCTCTCAACCTGGAATACTGCCGTCGCTCAGTCCGTCGTCTGCTGTGGGTAAGAATGCCGTATCGCGTCTCGTTGCGGTTGGTAACGGCAATATTGCGGTGGTGGCCGATTCTATGGCAGCAGTGCCGACAGATACGGTTGCTATGCCTGAGCTGAAGGCTGCGGTAACCGCCGCAGATACTGTCAGGGAGAAGGCGGTGGAAACCACCGGTGCCGACCCACAGAAAACGGAGCGTGATACCGCAGCCACACAGCAACGCTACTTCACAACGCCCGTATACCGCTCTCACAAGGTGCCGGAGACGCGCCGCATCACCCGCGCCGAGGGCGTATGGTCAGTAGGTGTGCAGTACGGTATGGGTACGCAGCTCAGTACATCATCCCGTATGCAAGATGCGGCAAGCAGCCAGCCGTCCAATCCGGTTACGCCATCGGATTCTACGCAGGAAACTGACGCAAAACGTCCTCTTGCTGGGCCTATGCCTTTAAGGCAGCAAGCTATGCCTGCCGATCGCCCGGAACATGAGATTCCGCTGTCGTTCGGCATCAATGTAGGCCGACAGCTCACGTCGCGTCTCAGCGTTGAAAGCGGATTGACTTATACCTTGCTACGCACGCGCCTGAAATATTATTGCGATGGAGTACATATATCAAGAAATGTGCGCAACAGCTATATCGGTATACCTCTGAAACTCAATTACAGAATGTTCGAGCGTTCGTCGTTCTCCGTCTATGGAACGCTTGGAGCGGCTATCGATATTCCCGTGGGCAAGCAGTTCACCACCCGTACATCCAAGCCGCTCAAGGCCGACGTCCTCTTCCCGCATCTGAGCAACCGCGTGCAGGTATCGTCGCTGTTCGGTGTCGGTGTGCAATACTCTCTGTCACCGCGCGTCGGCCTCTACTTCGAGCCCTCGCTCCGCTACTACTTCAACAACCACAGCTCAATGCCCACCTACTGGCAGGAACACCCCTGGAGCTTCTCCTTCCCCCTCGGAGTCAGAATCACCTGGTAACCGTTAAATAGGGTTAAAATCCCAGGGTGCCATGCAGTCTTTCGCCCTTTTCTGACTCGTTAGGGTAGAAATGATATTTCCTAGGAAATTGTCATTTAGGTGTTATTTTAAAGTTTATTCCAACTATACCGTAAAATAAAATTAATCATTTAATCTAAGCCCCATTCTAATTATGAGAAAACTAAGGAATATTGCCTATATGGCAATGATTGCTGCAGGCGGAATTTCAGGTTTGACTTCATGCAATAGTGATGAACCCGGAAATGAAATTAAGGAGGCCGCACTGATGAAAATCGAATTGAAAACTGAGCAGATTCCATACGTGGAAGCATCTAATCAGTTTGCGGATAATATTTGGGTAAAATTGAATGAGAATCATGAGATGCAGGGAAAGAATTTCGTGTTTTCGCCTCTGAGTTTGCAGATGTCTCTTTCTCTTCTTGCCAATGGCGCGAGTGGTGAGACTCTTCAGGAGATAATAGATGTTTTATTGCCGGAGTTCAATGGAACGGCATCAATAGAGACACTCAATGATCTTAATCGGACGCTTATAGAAAAGTTGCCTCAGACGGATACAAACGCGAAATATGCGCTTGCAAATGCGGTGTGGCTTGACCGGAATATTTCTCCTCTCCAGAGTTTCGTTGACCGAACTTCCAAGTATTATGGTGCATTCTTTTTCAATTTCGTTCCGGGAAGTGAATCCGCTAAGACCGCCATTAACCAATGGTGTAGCGATGCTACTTCAGGTTTGATTCAGGACTTTCTCAAGAAAGCACCGTTAAGTAAGGCGATTCTGTTAAATGCTCTTTTCTTCCAGCATACCTGGAAGAGACGTTTCGATCCGGCTAAAACCAAAGAAGAAAATTTCTATTGCGAATCCGGGGTGATGAATAAAGTTAAGATGATGAATGATGAATTTCACTCTGAGGTTTTCGTTGGCGAAAAGAACTGGATGATACGGCGTCCTTACGGAAACGGTGCTTTTGTTATGGAATTATATAAGCCGATAGAAGGCGCTACAGTAGCAGAGGCTCTTGCTGAAGGCGCAGGTGAGGTCTATACTCGCGATATTCGATTGAAAATGCCAAAGTTTAAGCTGACTTCCGACATTGACTTGAGGGATCTGCTCGTTGAAATGGGTCTTGAAAACGCATTAGATAAAACATCTGATTATTCTGCTTTGGCCGAGGTTCCGCTTATATTCGAGGAAGTAATGCAAACGATAAGGATAGAAGTTGATGAGGATGGAACCAAAATTGCTGCGGTATCCGGCGTCGGAGGCGATATTGCGGCTCTTCCTTCGGAGAAAATTGATTTCTATCTGGATCATCCTTTCGGATATATAATCCGTGAAACAAGTACCAACGCAATATTGGCCATGGGCAAGATATGTGAACTTTGAGAGAAACGCACGGGGTGGCGCGTGATGCCGCCCTGTATAAAATGAGATGCCGCGCTTCCGGGAACGGGGGCGCGGCATTTGTGTGTTGTCAGGTTTTATAATGGTGTAGCTGGGGGCAACGCCATTCATAGGCGGCGCATGCTGCGGGGAGCATCCCTA
>VSPV01000047.1 GCA_009775605.1 Paramuribaculum sp. | reverse complement strand
GAGGTGCAGATACTCAACCGCGTGAAGATCAAAAATATCCAGAACGGCATGCAGATGGAATATACCATCGTGGCCGACAGCGAGGCCAATCTCCGCGACAAAAAAATCGGTTCGTCGACCCCCATCGCCCAGGGCCTCCTCGGCCACAAGCTCGGCGAGATTGTGGAAATCAAGGTTCCCGCCGGATTGATGAAGTTTGAAATAGTGGAAATATCATTCTGATCACACAGCCATGCCATCAATTTTCTCACGCATAATCGCAGGCGAGATTCCCTGCTACAAGATTGCTGAAGACGACCGCTTCATAGCTTTTCTCGACGTAAATCCCGTGGCTCCCGGCCATACGCTGGTAGTGCCCAAACATGAGGTGAGCTACCTCTTCGACCTCTCCGACGAGGAATACACCGGTCTCGAACTGTTTGCCAAGAAAGTGGCGCTGGGTCTGCGTCAGGCCGTGCCCTGCAAGCGCATCGGCGAGGCCGTGATAGGCCTGGAAGTACCCCATGCCCACATCCACCTCATTCCCATCACCACCGAGGCCGACATGGATTTCCATAACAAGAAAACCCTCCCCGGCGAAGAGATGGAACGCCTGCAGAAAATAATCTCCGCAGCCGTAGCCGCCCACATGTAAATCTCCGTCACAACCTTACAACGATAGGGATATTGCCGCCCACGCACAGTCCGTGGAGCCGTCAATATCCCTATCGTTTTTTTGGTGAGAAGCGCAGGATGCGCGGAAGGGCGCGGGAACGGCAGAAGGGCGCGGGCTGCCCATGCTGGCGCGTTTATGCGGCGTCGCCATTCCCAGGCTCGCCGCATAGAAGAGGGAAGACACACTTTTCTGGCAGCTGACGCAGCCAGTTTTACAGAAGGCGCCCCTCCGGGGCTTCCCTGGGAGGGTCGGCCTCCGGCCATCGGAGTGTATCGAGGTCATTTTCATGAGGGTTTGGCGCCGACCCTCCCAGTACATCGCCGTTCCTCCCAGGTCCCCATGGGATGCCGTCCTTCCCAATAACGCCGCGGGCGGATGGGCCGGCTGTCAGCACCGGCCCACCCGCCCGGTGGCGTTGGGGTATGATACACGTTTTTACTCTACCACGCGAAGTTTTGCGGTAGCCCCAATAAGCAGAGTACCGTTTTTCTCAAGGCGTGTTATAAGGCTGAATTCTCCGTCAAGAGGGTTGCTCGTATCGGAAATCTGGCTCCAGTTCTCAAGGAAGAAGAAGTCATTGGTGTTTGCCGGGAAGAAATAGGCCTCGTCCCATCCGTTCTGATATCGATATGTCAGCAGCGTTACGCACCATTCTTTGATGGAGAATACATCGTAGGCCAGTTTCTGCTGGGCGAAACACATTGGCGAGCAACTGTAGTTCAGGCCTGCTGATTTCAGGTTGAAGTATTCGGCCTGTTTTTCTTTATATTCAGGCTCATCAAACAGATAGAGGCGATTTGAGGAGGTCATATATCTGTGTTCCGACTCGTCTTTTACCCATTCGCCGGATTTTCCGTCCCTGAACGATACCTCATAACTCTCATTGTCCACAAAAGAGATCCGGGCGGCAGTGAACCCCGAGTTCTTTACGAACGCCTCCGGTATCTTTGCGAAGAGCGTATTTGTCATTTCAACGTAGTCCTGGGTAGGAATATCACTGCCTATGTAAGAGGGTTGAGGATAGATATCCCTGCTTGTAAACTCTATTTCAAACGTCTTGCCGGTCAACTCGCATGGCAGTGAGGTGGGGTTCTTGTGCTCGAAGAGCAGTCGCCAGTCGTTCTCGCCGGCATGGTTCACGGTAACATCTCCTGCCACGGTTATAGACCCTACGCTGCTTTCGCCGCTCAGGGTTGTCTGGCCGTTCTGCGTCCTTACGGTTATGTCGAAAACAGGTACTGTTTTTTCGAGCGGGGGAGTATTGTTTCCCGTAGGCTCAACCAGAAACATCGAGGGGCATTTCAGCTGAAGATGCTGTTCGGTGGCCGATGGATCTACGGTGCCTGTGATTTCAGTAACGCCGTCGGCGGTACCTATATATTTGCCGTCGATTGTCACGAACACGTTCTTTGATGGAATCTCGCCTGTGGTGATAGTCACAGCGGGTGTCTTGTCATCATCATCACTGCATGCTGTAAACACTAAGGGCATCGCCAAAAGGGCGAGCAGTGGGAAAATGTATTTTTTCATGGAAGAAAAATTTGAATAGTGAAACAAATTGGTTTATGTGTTTAGTTAGTTTTTTATGGTGTTTGTAATAAAGAGATGAAAACCGTGGAAAGACTGCATGGGAGCTTTGGTATTTAATGTTATTTAACAAAAACGGCGATGCGGTCGTTCTAAATACGGTCTTCCTGACGGTGCGGTCTTCGTGATTCGAGGCAATCTTGCTAATGTTACGGTCTTTCTGACAGGATGCCGCGGCACTGGGGAAAGCACCGGAGGTGCGATTTCTGTACATCCGGCTGCGTAACAGGCAGACCAGCCACCATATTCGAGGCAAGCTGCGGAGCATACGCGCCTCGCCGGTTGCGTAAGCATGGGCTCCCAGGCTGTCGCGCATTGCGGCTTCGCACTCTCCAAGTCGCCCCCGCTTCGAATCAATTCAAGTCTGCTCCTACGCATTCGGACAAATTCAGACACTCACTTTATCACAATGACCAAAATATTACTGGGTTATTGTTTCCTCTCGGTGGCTGAAACTTCCTTTCACGGCTTTACAGGGGAAATACTTGGAGTATGCGTAGCGCTCGTTGGAGTCTGTTTTTGACACGAGTTCGAAATATACGTGACACTTTATAGTGGAACCGGTTACAGGGGCATCATAATTATACCAGTATCTGGAATAAGAAGATTCCGGATTGGATGGATCCCAACGTCCTCCCATAAAATCCATTGCATCGTCTTTGATTTTAACTGTATTGCCGCTTGATGGCCTATAGAATTCAGTTGCGCCGTTTAAAGAGTATGCACTTCCGGTCTCGATTGTTCCGAGCGAGCCTCCGACGTAACGAGTGTAGACAAGCTGTTGCGACATATTCTCAACCTTATAGTTTGTGAGAAGCTCTGGATTGACCACCAGAGTAGCATTGGTCAGACGATAACTGTAGGTTGGATAGGCTGCGCGTGGTCTGTCGGGATTCGGTACGAGTTCTTTAGGATAAAACATTGAGGTCATAAGCAGGTCAACCGTCACTGTGGGATAGTCCTGAAGATTCCATACTCCGAGTTTTCCGGTGTACAGTTTGTTGTTTGAGGCGAACTGCGGCAGATCAAAAGCCGATATTTTCCCAAATCCCACCACAGCAGTTTCCTCAGAGCCGGTGAGTGTCAGTTGCGACGTCAGCCCAAGATCCACCTTGCTTGTGGAGGTCATGGGGGCCGATGTTTTTCGTCCGGAGAGCCCAAGGAGTTTCGATAAACCCTTTGTTATTAGCGAAGTGCCACCGGAAAACAAGGCTTCTAAGCCCTCCTTTGCGGCTTTCCCGGCAAGTTGTGGTATCTGTCCCTTGAGATTGTTCCAAAGGCTATTGAAGAAATTGCCGCCTTGGTCTGCCTTTTTCTGGAGTTCTTCTTTTGCCGCACTTTCGCCGTTATTAATGGTTGTGTTGCCGACATTGGCCGAAAGAGAGACATTCATTGAACTTGACGAATTGGAATATAGAGTCTGGACATTTCCTGTAATGGATCCATTGGCCGTCCCTGTCATGCTTATACTTGTCAGATACTGGCCCCAGAGTCGTGCTGAAAGTTTGTTGGAAGAAACCGCATTGGCATCGTAGGCGAGTTCAACTTCCAGTCCATACCAATTATTGGCTTTATAGCCAACTTTTTGCAGGGAATTATTAGAAATCTCGCATTCGGGCGATGCAAACACCATCGGATCTGACATGCGGTCGCTCATTGCTGCCGGATATCTCCCACTGAAATTCAGCAGAGAAGTTGAACCGGAGACACGCAGACCGGCCCAACAGTTCGAGGTTCCGACTCCGGAAGAAGAGCTGATCTCATAAAAGAACAGTCGGAGCACTCCGGTATACTTGTTGTAAAGTCCGAAATATTTGGCCGGCTGTGTAGGATCCGAAAGGTTGTGGCACACCATATCCCAACCGTTCTGCCGGGAATAGGCACGTTGTTTGGGGTCGGAATTACGTCGGTTTCCATCAAGCCAGTCTTCGGGTATACCATCATTTCCTGACTGTCCGCCATCCCAAGGTACAGGAAGTTCTGTGACAGATGGTATAAGATTGCAAGCAACAGCAATCTTATCTACATTGTCCCATTCCACTGCGGGATAATCATAAGCTCCACGTGAGAGCAGTTCGCCGGCGGAAGATTTGGTCTGTGGTTGAACCATTTCGTCTGAACAACTCGTTAAGGCGGTTGCCGCGCCCAAAACGGCAGCAACGATTAAGAAATTGAGTTTTTTCATGATTGGTAAAAAATAAGTTAATATGAAGAATTTAAAGGTAAGGAAGAAGCTGCCTGCGGGAAAGTTCCCGCAGGTAACGTAATTTATATATCGGGTAGGTTAAAGCGTTATTGTCCCCTCATAGACAGCTCCACCATCGGTCGTACAACGTATAGTGTATGTGCCCGAAAGAAAATGTACCTCTATGAATGGTTGTGTCGGAGTGAGTACGGATGTAATAGATTCCGATCCGGAAACTTCTACATCCATGTATTCATACTCGAAATTGGCATCGAATACCAGCATATTGTTTATAACCTCACAAACTACATGCCTTTTTGATGGTATTCGTTTTTTACCTGAAAGAGAAGTAATCTCATTCAATGTAGTAGAAGATGGAGTAGGAGGAGTGTCGGCAAAAGCAAAATTAATGGACAGAAGAGCAATCGAGATTAATGTTAAATAATGTTGAAAATGTTTTTTCATGATGGTTGAATTTGGGTTAATGATACACTGCAAAGTTATCTAATATCCAAATCTAAATCATCATATTTCTCATATTATTTATCTATCTCGAGTGTCGTATATAGCTGGTTATTTGGCTATTACAGTTGAGCTAAAAGTTAAAAATCTATCTGAAGATTAAACAGCCTATCTGATATGAGGCAATGCGTTGAAAATAAACCTTTTACTACTATGAAAACAAGCTGAAAATGTATTGGCATTTCGCTACCTTTCTGTATGACAGTGGTTTAAGTGAGAATGGAAAGAAATCTGTCTTTGTGAGGAGCATCGGAACTCTTGATTTTTGCTTTTAAACGCGATTTTCTATTGTAGAGCACTTCTTTTTTCTCGTTCGTCAGAAGAGCTATTGAATTCGTTGAGAATTGTAGTGCGGAATATGTGAACAGCACATATTCGTAATCATTAAGTTCTGGCAACTCTTCACGGAAAAGCGAAATCAGATTCTGAGAATGTAAATCAATATTTTTTTCAATTTCCTTTAGATTTGAGGGGGAATCTGTCAAACCATGGATTATCTTCTTTACTTCCTCTACAGTCCGATTACTGTTGGTTTGGTAATATGCGGTGCACAGGCGATCAATTGTGCTGCATTTATCCTTGAATAGTTCTTTGATCTCATCTGAGAGATTATCGTATTTTTTAATCTGGAGATTCAGATTTTCAGACAGAAGTTGAGCTCTTTCTACAAGTTTTTCATTCTCAAGTTTCTGTTTTTCATATTCGTGTTTATGCTTTGTTAATCTGTTCTTGGCCCATGTATAAGCGGCAATTGCAATAAGCAGCAGTATGATACCGGAATATATTCTGTTGCGTTGGATAGATTTAAGTCTGGTATCGAGTAATTCGTTCTGCTGTTTCCGAAATTCCGAGACAGAGGAATCAATTGTGCGGGACATGATATTTTTTATAAAATCATCCTGTCTTGTTCTGTATTTCTCAATCTCTTCATAAGCCTCCTTATAATTCCCTATTTTCGCCAGGATTTGAAAAGGTTTCTCGGATGAACTGGTTTCTGACAATTCTTTTAATAAATTGATATCTTGGGAATTTGCTTTAGATGTGTCATAAAACTCCAATAGCATTCGTATATTATATATACTTGTGGTTACTAAGTTTGTATCAAGGCGAAAGGCTTTTGCATAATACTCCACAGCTAAATCTGGCTGATTGGATTTATAGGCAGACAAGGCATATAATTCTGATGCAAGAGCATTCATGGATGAATCTTTTACACAATATGGATGAGATAAAACTTCTTGTAAGATATACATGGAAGAATCATATCTCTCTTTATTTATGTAGGCCCCGGCCAGATATATCTGTGAGTATAACTCCCAATCAAGTTTATTGGCAGCTCTGAAATTATCGGCCGCAAGTCTTGCATATACTATCTGATTGTTAGTGTCATAAAATTTACCATATAGTTCATATAGACTGAAAGCACAAAGACCTTTACTGAAAGAACCTTTATCTTGGGATGGAAATTCAAGTCCTTTCGTCAAGGCCACAGCTGCACTGCCGAACTGGCTGTTGGCCATTTGAAAGTTACCCAACAGGTAGAGAGTTCGGGATGCACGAGGATAATCTTTAAGATCAATGAAAATCTCAGAAGCTTGATTTGGCTCGTCGGGGTTCAGACTGTCACTGAAATTCTTGAATATGGCAAGATTCCGGAGCATGCCATACAGCGCGCGGTCGCGGTCGGAGCGGAGGGCGGCGGTGTCCACGCTGTTGATGAGGGCCATTGCCGAGTCGGGGTGCTCGTCGATTATGGACTCGATGTGCTCGAGGCGGGAGCGCTCGGGCGATGGCGTGCAGCCCGGAAGCAGCTGGATGGCAAGGACGGCGAGGAAGACTATGGCGGGGAATAATGACGGTTTAAGTTTCATGGGGGATGCAGTCTGTGCTATAAGGGACAATAGGTCTATGCAAAGATAGCAAAATCCTACGACAAAACTGCATCCGCCTGCACTCAGCAAGAGAGATGCAGAGGGGCACAGGATGCGCGGAAGGGCGCGGGCTGCCCATGCTGGCGCGTTTATGCGGCGTCGCCATTCCCAGGCTCGCCGCATAGAAGAGGGAAGACACACTTTTCTGGCAGCTGACGCAGCCAGTTTTACAGAAGGCGCCCCTCCGGGGCTTCCAAAACGCATGGAGCGTCGATATCCTTATCGACGGGAAAGCGCTATCATGTGCCATGAAGGGGCGTGAAGGTGTTGCAAAAATCAAATTACCTTCCAAATTGTAGGATGCACGAGCGTGCATCCACTGAGAACCAACGCATTGAATTCGGCTGATCCATGGAGCAGCCCTACTTTTTGCAGTTTTGAAACAAGGTAGAGACAGAAAGGCCCTTCGGACCGGGAAGGGTCGGAAGGGCCTTGGATATGGGAGGGAGATTAGGATTCGAAGGAATCAGAGGGTGACGGGGGTGATGCGGAGGCGGTAGTTCTGGGGGGTGTCGGGGACGCGGAATTTGGGGAGGGTGTCTACGTCCTGACCGCAGGAGGCGTTGCCTACGCCACGCGTCACGGCATCAAGATGGAGGGTGTTGAAGGGGCGCGGCGTCAGCTCCCACTGATGGGAGGCGTTCATGAGGTCGGCATCGGTGAACGGCAGGATGCTGAAGCTTACCTTGCCACGTGTCTCTATGCGCACTCCGCGGCCATCGGCTCCGGTGAGCACGAGATCGCGCAGGCCTTCGCGGCCGCCGGTGCTCTGAGGCTTGACGTAGCCCACCGTCATGGAGTCGACCACGGTGGCGTAGCGGCCTATCATGGCGCCGTCCTTACGGTCATTGTAGTTCTCCATAGGACCGTAGGCGTAATATCCTACGCGGTTCAGCGCGGGATTTATCCCTGCCGAGAGTCCGGCACGGCGCAGGTCGGCCGAATGGGGCACGAATGTGGCGGAAAGGTCGACAGTGCCGTCGGGATAGATGGTGTAGACAAGGTCGGTGCCGCACTTCGAACCGTCGTTGATGGCGCTGACCACCACATTCTTGCCCTCGCGGCGCCAGAGGAGCTGAGATTTGGCGGGGTCGGTGCCGGGAATGGTGTCGGTGTAGCGGTCGTTTTCAATCCAGCGGTGGTTGTCGTAGGTGAGGCCGCGGCCGTCGGCAATCACGTCCACACCATCAAGAGTGAGAGCGGTGAGAGTGGCGGTGGAGCGCTCGAAGACGGCCTTCACGCGGGCGTTGGCCACGGTGAGCGCGGCAGCGGTCTCGGTGACCTCGAGTTTCGGGCCGGAGCCTTTCACTTTGGCCATAGCGTCACGGGGAATCAGGACGAACTGCCACTGGGCCACATCGTGACCGGCGGGAGCATAGGAGGTGGCGCTGTTTTCTTTCACGCGAAGGCTCAGGACGACTTCCTTGCCCCTGACTTCGCGCGCTTTGGGATTGACAGCCACAGGAAGGTCGAACGTGACGCTCTGGCCCGGCTGAGTGGCCGGAAGCTGGCGGGTGTATGTCTCAGCCTTCACGCCATCCACGGTAACCTCTACCTCGAGGCTCAGACCGGCGAGAGTGCGGAAGGTATATTCGTTGGTGAGTGTAACGCGGGCGCTCAGAGGCTTGTCGGTCATACCGTCGAACCGGAATTTAACGTTCTGGTAAGCGCCCTTCACTTCCTTGAGCTTGGGGCTCTCGTCGCGGGTGGCGGGTATCACGCCGTTGGAGCAGAAATTGCCCTGATGGGGACCGGGATAGTCATAGCCGGTGTGGAGGCGGTAGACACCGCGTTTCATCTCCTGGGGGTCGTAGATGGCCTGGTCGATCCAGTCCCAGATACAGCCGCCTATGGTGGAGTCGGAATTGTCCATAGCCTCCACATATTCGCCGAGATTACCCACGGCGTTGCCCATGGCGTGGGCATACTCGCAGAGAATCATCGGCTTGTCGAGGCCGCTGGTGTTCTCCTCCATCCATTTCATGCCGGGATACATCTTGGAGTAGAAATCGGAGAAGCGGCTGCCGCCGTAAGGTTTATCGGAGCGGGTTCCCTCATAGTGGATGGGGCGCGAGTCGAGGCGGCGTGCCTCGGCGTAGCATGCGGCAAAATTCTCGCCGTTTCCGGCCTCATTGCCGAGGCTCCATATAATCACGGAAGGATTATTGCGGTCGCGGGTCACCAGACGCGTGATGCGGTCGACGAAAGCGGGAATCCACTCGGGCATGTCGGAAATCGACTGGTTGGCGTGGTCCTCCAGGTCGGCCTCGTCAATCACATAGATGCCGTAATAGTCCGTCATGGCCATCATGCGGGCGTTGTTGGGATAATGGCTCGTGCGGAGCGTATTGATATTGTTCTGCTTCATGAGGGTGACGTCGCGGAGCATCGATTCGGTATCGACGGCGCGGCCAAGGCGGGGATGGGTGTCGTGACGGTTCACGCCCTTGAGGTTGATGCGCTTTCCGTTGACATAGAGCAGCGAGCCATCAATCTTCACATCGCGGAAACCGTGTTTGGTGGAGAAAGCCATCTCGTCGTTGCCCTTGGAGTCGCGCTGCACCACCTCCACGGTGTAGAGCGCGGGGCTTTCGGCATTCCATGTCTGGACATTGTCCACGGCGAAATTGACGGTGGCGGTAGTGGTGCCGGGAGCGGCGTCGAGCTGCACCGGAAGCGAGCGGGTAGCGATTGTCTGGCCCTGCGGGTCGACAAGTCGAACCTCCAGAGCGAGGTCGCGGCGCAGTCCGTCGCGGTTGTCGAGATCGAGCTCAACCTTCATGTCGGCATGGCGCATGTCGGACGAGAGGGAGGACGTGATGCGGTGGTCGCGCACGGCCACCTCAGGCACATTGTAGAGATAGGTGTCGCGGAATATGCCGCTCATTCTGAACATGTCCTGGCACTCAAGATAAGAGCCGTCGCTCCAGCGGAACACCTGCACGGCGATGTCGTTGGTGCCGGGATGAAGGTATTTCGTCACATCGAACTCAGCCACATTGTTGGAGCCCTGGGTGTAGCCCACATAGTTGCCGTTGACCCACACGAAAGCGGCCGAATAGATACCGCCGAAATGCAGGAAGGTGCGGCGGCCGTCCCAGTCGGCAGGCACCTCGAACTTGCGGGCGTAGGAGCCAACGGGGTTTATGCCGTAGTTCTTGCCGCCGTCGTTGAATCCCGGACGGGCGTTGATGAAGGGAGGAGTGTTGGAGTGGGGATATTCCACGTTGCAGTAAATGGGCTTGTCGTAACCGAGCATTTCCCAGTTGGAGGGAACGGGGATGGTGTCCCACGAGCTGAAATCGTAGCCCGGCCTGAAGAAATCGAGTGGACGCTTCGAAGGCTCGTCGACGAAATTGAAACGCCAGGTGCCGTTGAGGCTCAGGAACCGGTCGTTGACGGGAACGGTCCAGGGAGTGTCGTAATAGGCACGGTCGGCGTGCATGGCCGCATCGGAGCCGTAGGGCATGATGGTGGCTATGCCGGGTTCCTTGTTCTCCTGGAAGATGGCTTCGTTTTCCCAATAGTTGTTGCGGCGCTCGGCATCGGCCATGTCGGTCACGGAGCGCTGTCCAGCCACAACGAAATTCCATCGGGTGGCGCGGTTCACGGGCACAAGCGTCATGGCCGGAGCCTCGACGGCCACATCGGGACGGTTGGCGCTTATGATCTTCACGCCGTCGAGGCGCCAGAACTGGGCTTCGTCGGAGCCGTTGTTCACACCGGTGACCACATCATTGCCGGCGTTGCGCAGAGCCTCGCGGCCGTCGGGCGAGAGAAGGCGGTAACTGCCCGAAAGGCTTTCTATGCACCACATCTGGGCGGTATCGGCCTCGTTGACAGGCCTAAGGGCCACCCGGTTGTCATTGATACGGGTAAGGGCCGCGGGGTTCTCGCGGGTTACCACACGGTAATACTTATCGCGTTCGAACGGCGCTTTCGGAGCCGCCGACGCCTGAAAGCCCGTCAGCAATGCAAGAGCCATTGCCGCTGCGGCATAAAACTTAGGGAAAATCATGGTTTATTATCGTTTTTTTGGATTTGCGGTATTTAGATTTAGTTTAAGAACCTGTTTCCTAACCACTATTGATACAAGTTCTTGGGGATTTTCATCAAAGATAGCTAAAATTCCAATAAAACAACCACAAAAGGAGGCAATGCACGGTTAAATCAAGGCAAAAAGTATTATCTTTGCATAAATACCAATCATTGACAATACCATATCACTTATGAAACTGAAAGCAACAATACTCTCACTTGCCCTGATATCGGGCGCCTCGGCCGCTCTGGCCTGCTCCGACCTCATAGCCGGCCGGAAAGCCACCACCGACGGCTCAGTGTTCGCCACCTATGCCGCCGACAGCCACACGCTCTACGGCGAGCTCTACCACCGCGCGGCCGCCGACCACGCACCCGGCTCGATGCGCAAGGTAACCGAATGGGAC
Source organism: Paramuribaculum sp. (assembly GCA_009775605.1). Taxonomy (GTDB): domain Bacteria; phylum Bacteroidota; class Bacteroidia; order Bacteroidales; family Muribaculaceae; genus Paramuribaculum. The sequence goes on along the minus strand of VSPV01000047.1, from coordinate 5,762 downwards.
ACCGGCAAATATATGGGCGAGATACCCGAGATAGCCCACACCTACGCCCGCATGGGCAACATGAACGAGCACGGACTCGTGATAACCGAAAGCACCTGGGGCGGACGACCGGAGCTGAACGGCACCGGCCTTATTGACTACGGCTCGCTGATTTTCCTGGGCCTGGAACGCGCCAAGACCGCCCGCGAGGCCCTCAAGGTGATGACAGACCTGGTGGATAAATACGGATACGCCTCCTCGGGCGAAAGCTTCACCATAGCCGACGCCGACGAGGTGTGGATAATGGAACTCATAGGCAAAGGAAAAACCGACAAGGGAGCCGTGTGGGTAGCGCGCCGCGTGCCCGACGACTGCATCTCGGGCCACGCCAACCATGCCCGCATCCACACCTTCCCACTGGCCGACAAGAGCGGCAACACCATCTACTCGAAGGATGTGATAGACTTTGCACGCTCGCAGGGTTACTTCAACGGCAAGGACAAGGATTTCAGCTTCTCCAAGGCCTACGCACCCGCCGACATGGGCGCGCTCCGCGGCTGCGACGGCCGCGTGTGGGCGTTCTACAACAAGTATGCCGACGGCATGGACCGCTACCTTCCCTGGATTCTGGAAGGCAAAGGCAAACCGCTGCCGCTGTGGGTGAAACCCAACCGCAAGCTCGCCGTGCGCGACATGAAGGACATGATGCGCGACCATTTCGAGGACACTCCCCTGGACATGACCAAGGACGTGGGCGCAGGCTCATACAAGGTGCCCTATCGCTGGCGTCCCCTTACCTACAAGGTTGACGGCACCGAATATACCCACGAGCGCGCCATAGCCACACAGCAGACCGGATTCTCGCTCGTGGCCCAGCTCCGCAAGGATGCTCCCGAGGCCATGAAGGGTGTGCTCTGGTTTGGCGTGGACGATGCAAACACAAGCGTCTACATCCCCATCTACAACAGCCTCACCACCGTTCCCCACGAATTTGCCGAGGGCAACGGCGACCTGCTGACGTTCAGCTGGGAATCGGCCTTCTGGGTAACCAACTTCGTGGCAAACCAAGCCTATCACCGCTACAGTCAGATGATACCCGACATACGCCGCGTGCAGACCGCCCTCGAGGACTCTCTTGAGAACCAGGTGAACAGCTACTACACCACACTGGCCTCCGTGCCCCACGCAGAGGCAGCCGCCACGCTCAACAGCCACAGCTGCTCAGCAACCACCGACTATGTGAAAAAATACCGCTCACTCGGCGAGTTCCTGCTGGTGAAGTATCTCGATGGAAATGTGAAGAAGATGACGCCTGACGGCAAATTCGCCCGCACCCCCGACGGCATGCCCGTGTCGCCCGACTTCCCCGGATATGACGAGAACTATTACCGCTCGATAGTAAACGATCCGGCCGGTGGCGAACGACTGAAAGTAATAGAGATAAGCAACGACTGAGCCCGCAAGCGATGAGACACGAAACGATAAAACTCGAGCTGACGGCGGCCGGATACGACGAGTTGACCGAGCGCGAACGCCTTCTGGTTGACGCCGCGCGCGCGGCCGTAGAGGGGTCGTATGCGCCTTACAGCAATTTCCATGTGGGAGCAGCCGTGCTGCTCGACAACGGCGAGATTGTGAAGGGGGCAAACCAGGAAAACGCCGCCACGCCTTCGAGTCTCTGCGCCGAACGCACGGCGGCCTACTGGGCCCACGCCAATTTTCCCGCCGCGCGCTTCGAGGCAATAGCCATTGCCGCGCGCGACGCCTCGGGCCGGGAGGTGGAAGCGCCGATTTCGCCCTGCGGCGCCTGCCGCCAGGCTCTTCTGCAATATGAGACGCTGGCCGGGCGGGACGTAAAGGTGATTCTGGCCGGAAGCCGCGAAATCTATATCGCGCCCTCGGTGAAATCGCTTCTTCCGCTGGCATTCACCGAATTCTGAGACGCGGAATGACACGCATAGAACGCGAGAAGAAGACCATCGCACAGATGATAGCCATCTACTGTCGGCGACACCACGGAGCCGGCAGTGGCAATCTATGCCCCGAATGCGCCGCTCTGCTCGACTATGCCCGCGCGCGCCTCGACCGCTGTCCGAAAGGGAACGCAAAGTCGAGCTGCCGCAAATGCGAGATTCACTGCTATTCTCCTGCCAACCGCGAGAAAATCCGCGCCGTGATGCGCTATACGGGCCCCCGGATGCTCTTTGTGCATCCCGTGGCGGCAATACGCCACCTTATCACCGAAATGAAATGAACCGAGTTCCTATGAGAGATATTCCTGCCGATATAAAATCGGAAATGCAACAGCTAAATTCAGGCGTATGGATGAACGGCTTTACTCCGGGCATAGGAAATGCCCTTGCCGAAACCGAAGAGGCCTGCTTCCGGCTTAACGCTCTGGCGCCGTCGGCACGGCCGGAAAGAGAGGAGATAATCCGTGGGCTGTTCGGAAGCATCGGCCGTAGATTCACCATACACAGCCCGTTTCACTGCGATTTCGGGTTTAACATCACGGCAGGTGAGAATTTCGTGGCGAATTTCAACCTTACCGTTCTCGATGAGGCGGAGGTGAGAATCGGCAACAATGTGTTCATAGGGCCGAACTGCACGCTGTGCACGGTGATACACGCGCTACAGCCCGATGACAGAAATGAGGGCATAATGCGCGCGAAGCCCGTTACGTTAGGTGATAACGTGTGGTTAGCGAGCAACGTGGTAATTCTTCCAGGAGTGACGGTGGGAGAAGGCGCCGTGATAGGAGCCGGAAGCGTCGTGACCAAGGACGTGGAACCATACACCGTGGTGGCAGGCAATCCGGCGCGGTTCCTCCGCAGGATTGAATTCAGGAATGGATGCGCGATGCCTGGAGAAGACGGCTCTATGCAGCTGGGGCTTGACAGCTGCGGGGACTGAGGGGTGCTTCGCACGGCCTGAATGCTTGGTGAGGGAACGCGCTTGAAAGAGAAAACGCGTGCGGAGGGGAACGCAGAACTGCGCGGAAAGGCAGAAGGGCGCAGAGTTTTGATTGCCTTTGCTTGATTTAGATTGCCTATGCTTGCGCGGAAGGCGAGGCGCGCGCACTCCGTGGCTTGCCTCGCAGTTTTGGTATGGGGGTGCTTTTCCGGGGGCTTGCGCACCCCGGTTGTAAAAAAATCGCGCATCCTGCGCTTTATGGAGGAGGGTTACGGCTATTGATAGGGATATTGATAGGGATAGGGACGGGTCATGGGCCCATGTTGGAATGTGTTATGCCTCTTTTATGTTAAGAATAATTAAAATCAGTAATTTGCTATCATAGAACTTGACTTTTAATATTAATTATCTTAATATTGCGAAAACTATTGTAAAGCACAATAAACCAATAAAAAACACTCAGCCATGTTAAAACGCACCTTTTTATTTTTATTACCATTGGCCGTATTGCTTTTCTCCTGTTCCCAGGAATCTCCGGCAGACATAGCCAATGAGGAAAACGCAATGGTTTTCGATGAGTCTATGCTCATAGACAAAGAGACGATGAACCTTACTTCTGCTGACGCAGAGAAAATGGCAATTCGTTTCGGCACTCTTGACAATGGGTTCAAATCCCGTAGTAATCTTCGCACTGGAAGTCTGGAGATTTCCCAAGTCTTAGATCAGAAAACCGGCAAGTCTCTTGCTTTTATAATCAATCGTGGAAATGATGAGGGCTTTATGATTGTCAGCGCCACGAAGACAGTTTCTCCTGTTTTGGCATTCTCTGATATAGGTAAATTTGATGTGAATGCTGATCCTGCCGCAAAAAGTTATCTTGAAGGCTATAAATGCATGATAATGGATGCGAATGAGTCTGATGTGGATTCATTGCGACGTATTCATGCTGCGGAATGGGCTGTATTTGAAAAAAGCGAGAAACAGCCGAAAAGCCGGGCATCATACGCTGAAATAGAAAAAATGATCGAGACACAGATTGCTAAGAAGAAAGCTCAAGGATATAGTTATATTGGTAAGGTTGGAGGAACGAGCTACTATCTGTCTCCTACCGATTACCAGAATCTTATGAGGGATATAAAAGAGCATTCAGACCCTCAGTACGATTATGAATACGTGTCCCTTTTCTTCATAAAGTCGTGGGATTTCCAAACTATAGGTCCTTTAATCGGAACGACTTGGCATCAAGGATATCCGTTTAATGTGGACGCTTCAAATAGATTAGCGGGGTGTGTACCTATTGCCGTGTCTCAAATTGCATACTATTACAAATATCCCACAAAATATAACTGGAGTCAGATATTTAAGACTCCGGTCCTTAATGATGCTTTCAAATACTTTATAAAAGATATAAGAAATCTCTGTGAGGTGGAGTATAAGCCAGGAGGAACGTCGTCAAATTACAAGAAAGCTATGAAAGCATTTAGTGCTTTAGGATATAAAGCAGCAGATGCAGGTCTTCCCGATTTTATAAAACTCCGAAACGAAATCACAGCAGGACGTCCTGCTTATATAAGAGGCGAAAATAGTAAGGGCGAAGGACATGCATGGGTCTGTGAAGGCTACAAAAATGTTAAATATGATGGTGTAATATCGATGGTAATAGATCCCAAATGGGGCGAGCCTGATGAACCAGGGTCTCCTTATTTCGATTATGCTGTAAATGTATATCCCCCATCTTCTATGGATCAAAATCAATATGGTGAATTTTACTATATGAATTTAGGGTGGAACGGAGACAATAACGGATGGTACCGAGCAAATACCTATTATGCAGCCAAGCCCGATTCTTTGTTTATGTATGACCAAAAACTGATAACTGTAAAGAAACCCTGACATTATGAAACACATTTATTTGATTTCGACAATTTTATTCTCTGTGTTTTTGTTTTCATGCAGTGAGGAAAATCCTGAGGGAATAGGTAGTGACCCCAAGCTAAACATCACAGAATACACCTTTGATGCTGGCGGGGAAAGTCTGGATGTCTATTCTACGGTAGGAGGATATCTGATGTTTTCTGCCTATCAGGAGGATCCACCGATAGAACCGATAGTGACACCTCCCGGACAGCCGAAGCAGGAGGGACTTGATGGTGGATGGTTCAGGGTTTATTATCCGATTCCGTCGGTGGAACCCGTAAAACTCCCTTACGAAAAGTTACATCAAGGAATCAGAATAGAGGTCAAGCCAAATGACACGGGCAAAGAACGTGTAATTCCTATAGATATATTTGCAGGTGATTTTGGTTGCCGGGTGAAGTTCACTCAGGCAAAATAGAGTTACAATAAAAATAAAAAGGAGGCTGTGTAAGGACCAAGGTTTGTTCTTACGCAGCTTTCTGCTAAACTCTACTCAGCGAGGGCGAATGGGTGTGGGGCGGAGAGGACGGCTCTATGCAGCTGGGGCTTGACAGCTGCGGGGACTGAGGGGTGCTTCGCACGGCCTGAATGCTTGGTGAGGGAACGCGCTTGAAAGAGAAAACGCGTGCGGAGGGGAACGCAGAACTGCGCGGAAAGGCAGAAGGGCGCAGAGTTTTGATTGCCTTTGCTTGATTTAGATTGCCTATGCTTGCGCGGATGGCGAGGCTCGCACACTCCGTGGCTCGCCTCGCATTTTTTGACAGGATTGCTTTTCCGGGGGCTTACGCGCCCCGGTTGTAAAGAAATCGCGCATCCTGCGCTTACATTTAATGCTAAACAGGTGTTAGTTCCCCTACTCTGTTATTTCAACATAATGGTCTAATGGACATTTTGGGTGATGAAAAGGGCCAGAAAAATCACTAATGGACATATCGGGTGATAAACCATAACAT
>VSPV01000046.1 GCA_009775605.1 Paramuribaculum sp. | reverse complement strand
TTAGAAATGCCCTCTCCTTTAGCAGAGGCATTTTTGATGGGTATTCTTAACGGTTGTTATGAAACACCCTCTTAATTCAACCAACGGGTAATTATAATGAAGTTCAACCTCAACTTTAGTCATTCCCTCTGTTCCAAAGCCAAGCGCATCCCCAACTGCTTGTCCATACAAACATCCACACACTTTATCTTTTATAGTTTCTGTTCTATCCATAATAATAAAAAGTGTTATTCTGATATTTTACACCTCAATAAAAATTTTCTTTAATTAGAAAATCGCGTAAAAGTCCGAGTGATTTATTAAAATGCACACTCTGATGATACCTTCGGCTTTATCTCACGCCCGAAAGCATCAGAAGAGCTCTGAGTGAGAGCCAAAACGCACAAGCTTGATTACTCCTGTGTCTTTGTCCCACCATATCAACAATGTATCACTTTCCACATGACACTCCATGTAGCCATTGTAATTACCCGTAAGTAAATGGGGCCGATTTATTTCTGGAATCGGAAGGCCGTTAGCCAGAAGCCTGAGAATCTCTTCAAGCTTACCTATTGTTTCGTGATTATGTTTATAGCGTTTAAGATCTTTCTTAAATTGCAACGTCAGCTTCAGAGTATTCATAAAGAGTCCACAAAGCTTCGGAAATTGTTCAGATCAAGTGTCTCAAGAGAGTCCGACGCTTCTGCTTCTTTCATTGCCGCAATTGTGGTTTTATTCGGTCGGTCTGCCACAAATGCCATTAACACACTTTCCACAAGATTATTCAAGCTACGATTATGACGCTTTGCCTCTACCTGAAGCCGATTAAGAAGATCTTCATTTAAACGAAATGAGGTCTGTTTTCTGTGAAGGGATGTTGTATTCATAATTCTGATATTCATTATAGGGCAAAAATAATGCATTTGTATAACACTCGCAAGTCATTATTGTTTCCAAACCCCTAAAAATGCTCTTCCCAAACAACATTTTCACATCAAAAGTGCTCTTTTGAGAAAGCACTTTTCAGAAAAACTATATAAACCTGGGCCAAAATTACGGGTGCCATCGATAAGGATATTGACAATCCATGAGCGCGAGGGTAAACATCGGCCTGATAAAAAGTTCTGCGCGGTTCTGCCGTTCCCGCGCGGCTCTGCGTTCTTGACACCAGGCGGGGCGCCGGAAGTCCTCAGCGCCGGTGGAGGGTGAGGAAGCGGTAGGAGGCGCCGGAGCGCGGGTCGGTGGCGGAGTCGGATTGCTCAGTGACGACCCATTCCTCGCCTACGGGCGGGAAATGGACATCTGCCTCCGGCTCATCGGCGTCAATCGCCGTGAGTTCCAGCCTGGTTGCAAGCGGCATAGCCTGACTATAGATTTCGCCGCCGCCGATAATCATCACCTCCGAAGCGCCGTCGCACATTCTCAGCGCCTCCTCAAGCGATGCAGCGCGCTCGGCGCCGTCGGCGGCAAAAGAAGCGTTGCGCGTAACCACTATGTTGCGCCGGCCGGGCAATGCTCCGCCGGGGAGAGACTCGAATGTGCGGCGTCCCATCACCAGAGGCTTGCCCATGGTTATCTGCTTGAAGCGCCGCAGATCGGCACTGATGTGGAAAGGCATGTCGCCTTTGATGCCTATGGCGCCGTCGCGCGCCACGGCTGCTATCACGGTAACTTCCATAACATGCACGGTCATACCGATACTTTACCGGCGATGTGAGGCAGCGGATCGTAATCCTCAAGCCTGAAATCGTCGTAAGTGAAACCGAATATATCTTTCACGTGGGGGTTGAGCACCATCCGCGGCAGTTTGCGCGGCTCGCGGCTGAGCTGTTCTTCCACCTGACTGAAATGGTTGCGGTAGATGTGCGCGTCGCCCAGCGTGTGGATGAACTCGCCGGGCTTCAGACCCGTAACCTGCGCCACCATCATAAGCAGCAAGGCATAGGAGGCGATGTTGAACGGCACCCCGAGAAAGCAGTCGGCCGAACGCTGATAGAGCTGGAGGCTAAGCCGACCGTCGGCCACATAGAACTGAAACAGGGCGTGACACGGAGGAAGCTTCATGTCGGGCAGGTCGGCCACGTTCCAGGCGCTCACTATTATACGGCGCGAGTCGGGATTCTTCTTTATCGTCTCCACGGCCTCCGTTATCTGGTCGATGAATCCGCCGTTGTAGTCGGGCCATGAGCGCCACTGGTAGCCGTACACGTGGCCCAGGTCGCCGTTCTCGTCGGCCCATTCGTTCCAGATTCTCACGCCGTTGTCCTGGAGGTATTTCACATTTGTGTCGCCTTTCAGAAACCACAGGAGCTCGTGGATTATGGATTTCAGGTGCAGTTTCTTGGTGGTGAGCAACGGGAAGCCTTCCGAAAGATCGAAGCGCATCTGATAGCCGAACACCGAGCGTGTGCCGGTGCCGGTGCGGTCGTTTTTGTCTGTGCCCTCTTCCATTATATGGCGGAGCAGCTGAAGATATTGTTTCATTTTTCCTTGATTTTTTCGTTTTCGCAGGTGGATTCCGGAGAATCGCAGGGAGCGGAGGCCGACAGGCAGCCTTCATTGTCCAGGGCCGGGTCGGGACGCTTGGCAAGGCCGCTCACACGCTGCATCAGCGGAGTCGACAGCCTGTGGCGCCGCGTGGTGTACCGAATGGCGCGGTTGGGACAGATGTCCACGCAGTCAAAACAGTTCACACAGCGTGAGCCGTCAACCACATGGTCCGTGAGGTCTATGCACTGCCCTTTGCACACATCCTCGCATTTACGGCAATTGATACACAGATCCGTGTCGATGTCCATCTGCAGAATAGAGAAACGGCTCACGAATCCCAGCATGGTACCGATGGGGCAGAACGTGTTGCAGAGGGTGCGGCCGCCCGAAGCCGCGCCCACCGAGACGCCTATAAACAGCACGAACGCAAGCGCCGTAGAGGCGGCCGATGCTGTGAATATCTCCACAACCTTCTCGGGAGCCAGACCCACATAGCCCGCAATCCATTCGAGAGCGCGCAGGCCCGGAGAGCCGATTCCGCGGCATATATGGCGATAGATCTGCAGGGGTTCGAGAATCGACACTATGGCCGACATGCCAAGCACCGCCATAGCCACGGCAAGCGCCAGGAAAAAAAGTCGGGTGAAATGGCATGGCGGACTCCAGCGGTAGTGCCGGTGGCCTTCGCGCGAGGTGCCGAAACCGGCCACGCGCGCCACAATGTCCTGGAGCGTGCCCAGCGGGCAGACGGTCGAGCAGTAGACGCGGCCGAACACAAGCGTGATTATCACCCACACCACGAAGCTGAAAACCGTGAGCGACGCCACTGCCGTGCCTATCTGCGCCTTGAGCAGGAACGGTCCTATCACGGGCACCGTGAACGCCGACGACGACAGCATGAGCGAGATTATCACCCATGCCGCAATCGAGACCACTATCCGGGTAGCGCGTAATATTCTGTTCATGCCTCTGGCTGCTGTTACCGACTGCAAACTTAGCGAAAATTTGGCAGTTTCGGGGAAAAAGGATAATTTGCAGTCAAATTTTCAGCCAAAGGACACATGCCCGGTCAAAGAGCACCACGCAACCGCACACTGACTCTCGGCGAGGATGAGATTCCCTCGCTCGAGCCACTCATATCTTCTGCGGCGGACATCCGCGCCGGTTTTCACGACGATATGATTGTGAACGCCGACCTGTTCGACTGCCTCGACCTGATTCCCGACGGTTATTTCAACCTAATAATCATCGACCCGCCCTATAATCTCTCGAAAGATTTCCACGGCCGGAAGTTCTCGGCAATGAAGGGCGAGGATTACGAGAGTTATCTTCGCGGATGGCTGGGACGCGTGGCCGATAAACTCGCGCCCGACGGCTCGCTCTACCTGTGCGGCGACTGGCGGTGCGGCTCGGCCATGCAGCGCGTGCTTGAAGAACACCTCACGGTGATGAACCGCATTACCTGGCAGCGTGAGAAAGGACGCGGAGCCGCCGCCAACTGGAAAAACTCCATGGAGGATATATGGTTTGCCGTGAAGAATCCCGCCGACTATTATTTCAATCTCGAGGCCGTGAAAATACGTCGCCGCGTGATTGCCCCATACCGGGTCGACGGACGCCCGAAGGACTGGGAGGAATCCCCTGAGGGAAATTTCCGCGTCACATGTCCGTCCAACTTGTGGGACGACATCACCGTGCCCTTCTGGTCAATGCCCGAGAACACTGACCATCCCACCCAGAAGCCCGAAAAACTCTATGCTAAACTGATTCTCGCCTCGTCGCGGCCAGGCGACCGCATTTTCGACCCCTTCATGGGCAGCGGCACAGCAGCGGTGGTGGCCCGCAAGCTCGGGCGCCGTTTCTGTGGCGTGGAAGTGAACCGCGACTACTGCCTGTGGGCCGCCAAACGCCTCCTCCGCGCCGACACCGACCCCACCATCCAGGGCTACGAACACGGCCTCTTCCGCGAACGCAACTCCTGATTCATCCTTTTTATGAGAAAACTCAGGACGTTGCCATGTCGGAATGTCTTTATGTTTCCGAACATATTCGATTGCCATGTCAGAAATTCTTAGTAATTTTGGAGTTAGGAAATGTAACGCTAATCATGAAAATGACCAGCTGATCACAAACAAAGACATACGGCGAGAACCGAACAAACTTTGAGAACTCCACTGTAGTCGTTACGGGCTTTGGTCGGCCTTCAGATACTACATTTGGAGTTTTCCGTTTAAGTATGACTCAAGAGCAACAAGTTATTGATACATTGCGCAATCAAGGAGGTTACGCCACCTTGCGTCGGCTTAACGAAGTCATGGATTTCTCTACATGGAAGACCAAAACTCCAAAAGCCAGCGTCAGGAGGATTGTGCAGAATAGCGATGCTATTTTTAGAATACAGCCAGGATTGTGGGCTCTTGAAGAATCTCGAGATAAGGTCCTGAGAAAATTCAAGATAAAGGAAGGGGACGCTAAAAGCATCGAGCAGTTCAATCATGCTTACTATCAAGGCCTCCTAATCGAAATCGGTCATTATCGAAAGGCTTCAACGTATGTTCCGCCGCAAGATCAACACAAATTGTTTCTTGATAAGGAATTGGGAGATTTAACCGACCATAAAATTATTCCACAATTTACATTCGAGACTTTGTTGCGTAAAGCGAGGACTGTCGATGTAATATGGTTCAATGAAAGAAGTATGCCCACCCATTTCTATGAGGTAGAGCATACCACGGATATCAAAAATTCCCTATCGAAATTCTACGAACTTCAGGATTTCTTTTCCTCGTTCTATATTGTGGCAAATAGCCATCGAGAGAATGAATTCAAGGATAAAATCAATGCTTCCATTTTTTCTCCGATAAAAAATCGGGTCGAATTTATCACCTATGACAAAGTTGCCTCTCTGCATTCAAACCTCTCCCAACAAGAACATTTAATCTGGTGAGCCGTGAATGAATATATCGTATATACAAAGGAAGGATACACATATGGACTAAATTCAGATATCGATATAGAGAATTGCCAAGTTTTAGGCATCATTGAAGGTCTCACAGAAAAAGATGCTATAAATAAACTATTTGAGCAGAATGATTGGATTCACAGGTGCGGATTTACAATAGAGAATACAATAGCTCGCCCTCTTTTGACAGCTCCAATAGTTGAAGACATCAAAATGGTAATCGATTATTTATGGAACGATGAACACAAGCGATTTCAAGAAAATCATTATCCCAAAGACCATATATTTTGCGTGCTCAAGAGATTACAAAGTTATACAAAATAGATGTATGTCTTTTATTGATTATTATAGGACTTGTAGTCTTGTCTCTACAGGAAAAACTTATTATGTGCCACACAAATATATATCAATCTATAAACCCGATTTGTTCATTTGCAGATGCCTCCAGGTATTCTAATTTTAGACTTTCTTCAAAGTCAAGTTCTCCCTCTAAGAATGAATGGATTAATTTCTGAAGCAATTCTTTTGAAATTCGCCCTGCGGCAAGATGGTAACTAATATTCTCCATCTCAACCATAAAGCGGCCAAGACAAGCCATATAACCATTTATAATTAAAAATGCCGCTCCTAATGTAATAGAAAGTCGCTTATTTCCATCAGAAAATGAATGGTTTCTATTAACAGACCAAATCAAATGAACCAGTTTATCCTCAAAAGTAGGATAGTAATCATCATTTTGGATATGCTCAAGACAACTGGACAAATAGCCTATATTTATCTGTCCATAATCTCCACCACCGCTATTTTTTATTGTCTCACGATGGATTTCAATTGCACGTTCTATTGTTAAATATATCATTAATCCCTATCTTTCAACCTCTTGAGAGCATCTACATATTGTTCTATACGTTCTGTAAGAGCCATACTCCGTTCTCCAATAAAGCGGTTAAAATCTTCTGGAGGAACTGCACCAATATGATCCACCAGATTTTGATGAAGCGCATCACGAAAGCAAAGGTCGCGACTTGCCATTTTAGAGCGTGCTTTATTCATTAGAGGAACCCAAAGACGTTGAGATTCAAAAATTGAATATAGCTCGTCCACTTTAGCCGGAGAAAGTAATTCTCTTCCATTTTTTTCAAACTCACGTCTGATAACATCTGCGAATCCTGCTTCATAGCTTGCAATAAGATCAAGGACCTCGCTATACATTGTCATACGCTCGTCTTCCCCAGCGGATAAACGTAAAATTCGACGGTATTCATCTGCATTTTCCTTAAAAATACTTTTGTATACCATATCATTATAGCGAATATACTTAATCTGCCCTAAATTTACACAATCTCTAAGGGCATCCACCAACTCTTGGTGATAGTCGACATTTGTCAACAAGTTATGAATGAAGTCTTCATCTCTTTGATTAATATATTTAGTCGCTCCTCCGGTACGTTTATTCACTGTATCGATTACAATGTCAAGAATAAGGCTACGGACTTCCTTTGCTCTTTCGCTGCGAGTCAACAGCATAGCGATATTTAAGACTGCCCTGAAATTAAAAATACCAAGTTGAGGAGTATTCTTCGCGAAGTTAACTTCATGAAGTCCATTGTTTATGCATTCCAACTTAAAGTTCTTCAATAGGTTACCTTTGAGTATCTCGTAACCATTTAGAGAGAGTTCTTCATCGTTACTTCTGATACATGTGTCGATGCTTCTTTGACTCACACCAAAGAAAGATGCAACCTGTTGTTTCGTAAAAACAAGTTGTCCTCTAAAGACAATACCCGGAAGCCCAACGGCTTTCTGAATTTCCTGAAGAGCATATTTATTATTAAGCACATTTTGGCGTGCTACCTTCGAAGAAGTTAAATCCTTATTCATTCTATCATACTAATTGATGTGCCTAATGTTAACCGCTTTTAGGATTAGTTGCAAAGTTAATAAATCAATCTGACATGAAGTCCTAATGAACTGATTATTTTTACCATATGTATCAATATATTAGGGAAGAGTTCTTCATAGATATTTCCAAATTAGTTCAGTCCGAACATAAGTATATTCCAGACTATTGTTAAGTGTTTGATTATTTCAGAAGACTCCTTATATCTAGTTTGTACTATCATTACATCTAAACGGTATATCTCTTTTATTAAAGATAAATGATGAAAGAAATAGGGATATTAATACCATGGTAAAACGAGGCAAAAAGTCCTGCATCGTTCTGCCGTTCCTGCGTCGTTCTGCGACCATCAGCAACGCGGGGTTGCTCGCAAGGCGAGGGTTACTTGCGGCGGGCGGCGAAGAAGGTCTTCATCAGGGCGGCGCATTCTTCTTGTAGCACTCCGGCGGTCACCGTGGCGCGTGGATGAAAGGGACGGAGAGTGAATGCGGAGTAGCCACGGCGCGGATCTGCGGCGCCGTAGACTATGCGCGGACACTGGCTCCAGCCCAATGCCCCGGCGCACATCAGGCACGGCTCTACGGTAACATAAAGCGTGCAGTCAGTAAGATATTTGCCGCCGAGGGTCTGCGCGGCGGCGGTAATGGCCTGGATTTCGGCGTGGGCAGTCACGTCGCCGAGGGTTTCGGTGAGATTATGGCCACGCCCTATTATGCGCCCTTTGCACACTACCACAGCTCCCACGGGAACCTCGCCTGACTCTGCGGCATGCCGGGCCTCGTAGAGGGCAGCGCGCATGAAGCGTTCGTCGGTTTTCCTGGCGATTGTATTTTCTTCACTCATAGCAGATCCAGTTTCATTCCTTCGGCGGCGGCAACCACTGAGGGGAATTCCTCGCGTGCCTGCGCGGCGAGAAGGTCGGTGGTGTCGTATCGGTTGGAGTAGTGCCCTATCACAAGCTGCGACGCTCCGGCCATGGCCGCTATGCGTCCCGCCTCGCGGGCCGTGGAGTGGCCGCGCTCGCGGGCCTGTGAGGCAAGCGAGTCGTCGTAAGTTGCTTCGTGATAGAGCGTGTGGACGCCCTTCACGGCCTCGGCCACGCGGGGGTCAAACATCGTGTCGCTACAATAGGCGTAGCTCACCGAGGGGTCGGCCGCGGTGGTGAGGCGCGAGTTTTCTACCACCGTGCCGTCTTCTCTCACGAAATCGGCTCCGTATTTCAAGGCGTGGCGCGCGGCCACCGGCACACCGTAATGCTCGAGCATGGCGCCGATGAGGTGGCGCGGCTTTGGCTTCTCGGCAAACAGGAATCCGTAGGCCGGGATGCGGTGATAAAGCGGAAACGTGCTTATGGTCAGCGCGGGAGTGTCGATTATCACCCCCCCGTCGGCAGGCAGCGGCTCGAACACTATGTCGTAAGGCGCCTCACGGCAGAAGTAGCCCGTGACGGAGCGCATCAGCTCCAGCCCCGATGCAGGCAGATGGACGGTGACGCACCCTGATTTCTCATGCAGCGCCAGGGTGGAGAGCAGTCCCGGCAGACCCAGCACGTGGTCGCCGTGCATGTGCGATATGAATATATGGCTCAGGCGACTGAATTTCAGGCTCATGGTGCGCATCATCTTCTGCGCGCCCTCGCCGCAATCAATCATATAGAGGGTGTCGCGGAAGTCAACCACCTGCGCCGAGGGATTGTGCCGCGGTGTGGGGGTTGCGGAGCCGCATCCGAGTATGTTGATTCTGAAACGTGCCATGTGCCGGGTCTGTCGGATGTCAGTTTTTGGATTTGTCGTCGCCGTGGGAGGTAAACATTCCCTCGCGCGACAGCTGATGGTCGAGGTTGGCGATGCCGTAGGCCACTATGGCGGTCACCATGGCGGCGTGCTGCTGATAGCGGGGATTCTCGCGGTTGAGAATATCGTTTTCGGTATGCCAGATTTCGCCGTAGCTGAAGTTGGTGCCGTCAACGTCGGCCAGGCGGAAATAGTATGTGGGAACTCCCTCCACGGCAAACACCGTGGCGTCGTTGCTGCCGAATTTCGTGGGACGTTTACGCGGCTCGGCCACGGTCACCTCGAAGGGGAAGTCGGGGTTAATGCCCGATATAGGCTCGCACACCTTCTTCATGTCATCGACCATGGCGGCGGGAACGGCTATGCCCACCGGAGGCTCCGGACCGCCGTCGCGGTTGAGTATCAGCGATATCTTGTCAAGCTCTTTTTTATGTTTTTTGCAGTAGGCCTGCGCTCCGAGCAGTCCGAATTCCTCGGCCGCGAATGCCACAAAGCGTATGGTGCGCCGGGGCTTCGCTCCTGCGGCTGCAAGCAGGCGCGCGGCCTCGAGCATCGGGCCGATGCCGGTGCCGCAGTCGATGGCGCCGGTGCCCACGTCGTAGGCGTCGAGGTGACCGCTTATTATCACGTATTCGTCAGGCTTCTCCGTGCCCTTTATCTCGGCTATCACATTGTGGTATTTCACCGGCCCGAGACGGAAGTGGTTGCGGATGTCAAACTCCAGCATTATGTCGCGGCGTTCGCGCGCGGCCTGCTCTATGAGGGCAAACTGATGCTCGTCAAGCTTGATTTCAGGCTGTGTGGGCAGATTGTCGAACGTGGTGGTGGTGTCGTTCACCAGCGGACGGTCGTAGAGAGCCCTTATCGGTGTCTCTGCGGCCTGGACGAAGCCCAGCACTCCGGCGTCGCACATCTCGCGGTAGAACAGCGCCGGCTCCTCTTTCAGCGCTATCATGGCGCTGTCGGTGCCGTTGCGGTAGTTGTTCATCATCCTGCGGCGGTTGATGGCCGACACGGAGTCGTTGTAGTGGCGTGCGGCCGCGCGCAGCGAGTCGCCTTTGGCCGACTTGTTGATGGGGAAACCGTTGCTCTTCCCTTTCAAGAGCACCCAGGCCCCCTTGAGCTTGCCGTGCATGCGGTCGAATTCGGCTTTGCTGCCCGGCTCTATAAGCACGTGGCCCAGCTGACGGCCGTGGGTTCCGGAGGTATACGAGGGGGTGGCGAAATGAAGATGGTCCACGCCGTCAACGCCGTAGGCCCTTCCCTGCCAGTGGTCGCGGTTGAAGCCCACCGGCACCTGTCCGGCCTCTTCCTTGCGGGCCGGTATGCCCCAGCCGGCATATTTGTAAAGCATCCAGTCGGCGGCATCGTCAAACGCAGCCGAACCCACCAGGCGGCCGCCGAAACGGCCTGTAAGCACATCCAGATGGTCGCCCACCTGCGGATTCGCCGTTCCTTCGGCAATAATCTTCTCCACTGTCCGGTCCTTGGCCTGCGCTGTGCCGGCAACCGCAGCCGCCAGAGCCACGGCTGCGTACATCAAAATCTTATTCATAAGCACTATTTGTGACATTTCAGGCAAATTTACGAATTATTTCCAAGTCGGCAACCGAGTGACTCCAAACCCATCTCCATATCAGACATGTCAGACCCGTCCGACACGTCTGACCTCTTCCACAAACCCCTAAACTGAAGAATGCCCGTCAAAAGCCGTATCGCGAGGCCAGAATGGCCTTTTCGCGGGTCCAGAGCGCGGGGATCGCCATTTCCGCTGACAAATCCGAAGCACTGTCCGATTGCGCGCTGAAAGCGCCGCGCGTTATCACCTCGTAGCGCTTGCGGCAATCCCGTGCGGCCACGCTGTCATGCCGTGCCTCCGCCATCTCGCCAAGCAGCCGCCAGGGTGTGGAGAGCGAGGGCATCACGGCTATAGCCTCGCGCAGCATCGCTTCGGCCTGAGGCAGCATCCCGAACCGGTGAAGCAGAAAACCGTAGCGGGCTTTTTCTCCCGCGGAAGCTTCAGGGCCGGGAGCGCGCGCGAGTATGGAATCACGAAGCACCTGCCCCACACTCCGGGTACGCAGCAGGCTGTCCACGAAACCGTCGCCAGTCAGTCGGGGCGCGAGCCTGACAGCGGCGGCAAGGTGCTCTATGGCCGCAGCAGTGTCACTCCCGGCGAAGCAGGCGCGGGCGGCGAGAAAACGGAGTGTGTGGTTGCGCGGGGAGCGCGCGGCGGCTCCGAGAAGCGCGGCAGGGTCGCCGGTTCTGAGCCAGCGGTCCGCGGCGTGCATCTGTGCGGGAATCCGGTCGTATGGCATCTGACGGGCGGCGCGGTCCAGAACCACGTCGGCGGTGTCGAGGTGCGCGCGGTTCCCGTCTGCGTGATAGCACGTCAGCGCCCCGATGCCGCGATGGAGTTGCTCCGTGCCCGGCGCATGCAGCGGGAGCAAGCCGGAGCGCACGGCCAGACCGGTGACGAGTGTAGCTGCTGTCACCACCAGCACCGCATATCCGGCACGGCGCCAGCGTCGGCCTCCGTAATGCGCCTGAGGCTGAATCAGAGCGAGCAGCAGAGCCATCATAAGCATGGTGCCCGACGAGCTCCAGAGCGAGCACTGCGTCATTTCCTTGACGCACAGTCCTGCAATCACAGCCGCTCCGACCGCCGACGCCCTCCTGCGGCGAAACCGCCACAGCGTGGCCGCGACCGCAACAGCCAGAACGCCCCATATCAGCAGCCCGGCGGAGCCCTGCTCCACGGCAAGGGCGCTTATGGCATTGGGCGGAATCGACGAGTAGGCGGCCGAGCTATCGTCGGGTGTGAAGCGGTCAACGGCCAGAGAATAGTTGCCCGGGCCGTAGCCCTGGAGCGGGCGCGCAGCGAAAGCCCCGGCCGAAGCGGAAGCGCCGTCCAGACGGGCGCGGGCGCTGAGCTGCTGCGACTGCGTGGAGGCCATGCTCAGCGCCGTGCGAGTCTCGGCGGGACAGGCGGCCGCCACCACAAGAACGGCGACAAGCAGCGCCACACCGATACCGAGTTTAAGCCTCAGAGGCCTCACGCCGACCATCAGCCCCACCCACGTCACGGCCATCGCCAGCCATGCGCCGCGCGAGAAAGTGAGCGCCACGGCCATCCACATCAGCGCCGCGGCGGCTATCCGCCATCCCCGGCGCTTCTCAGGCATTCCGGCGAGCACCACGCCCGAGCATGCCAGCATGGCCGAGGCCAGCATATTGCAGTGAATGTGCATGGGGTGGAAAAGAAATCTGAAATCATACACGCTTCCGAATCCCGCCGCCAGCACATTGCGCCGGAACACCACAAACGACCCCGCCACTATCAGCGCCGCCACCGTTCCGGCAGCCGCCACTCCGGCCGTAAGGGCGCCCGGGCGCGTGCGCCGCGCCAGAAGATAGGCCGCCATAGCCGCCGTCTGCATCAGAGCCATGAAAAGGGTAGGCAGCGGGTTCACCGTCAGCGCCATCTGCGCCAGACTCCAGACCCACACCGCCCCCATGGCGCCATCTGTCCACGTAACCTTCCGCGGCACTATCTGCCCCGGCTGTACGGCAAGGACAGCCACAAGCATCCACGGCACCAATAGCCATGGATCCCTCACCTGCATCAGCGCCACACCTGCGGCAAGCGCCAGAGCTACGGCCGCAGCCGCCGTGACGGCCTTATTTCCCCCTGCTACCGGCATATTTCTTCCACAGCGGACGCGAGAGACCCCATATCATATAGCCTATCATGGCCAGAAACAGCAGTTGCATCACAATGTTGCGCAGCAGCGAGAATGGCGGCGTCATTCCGTTGCCCAGATAGATTATGAGCCTTTCGGCCTCGGCCGGGAACGACTGCGCGAAACTCCACAGAAACATCGGCAGGGCATAGAAGAAATAGAAGCCCATAAACGCGTTCACGGCCACCGCATACACTCCCATCAGCCACTTGGCGCCTCCGCTGAGTCCCAGCAGATAGGGCCGCGTGCCCTCCGGCTTGCGGCGCAGGCGGCGCCACGCCCAGCCTATCAGCTCGCGCGAGCGCGCCCGCAGATTCGGCACGCCCAGGGCGTCGGAGGCTATCCAGTAGCCGTCAAAGCGGAAAAACGGGTTGAGCGTCAGCACAAATCCCAGATTCATGGTCAGTATCAGATAGCGGGCAACGTCGTCAGAGGCGCCTCCGGCGTAATACCACACAAGCAGTCCCGCCAGTATGAAGCACTGGAAATACACTCCGGCCAGATTCACCACCAGCCGCTTCCTGCGCGGAAGGCGCCACACGCGGCTCACGTCGGTGTAAAACACCGGAAACGTCAGGTACATCCCGAAGCCTATCCCTCCGTGGGCCACACCCATGCGCTTGCACGCCGCCGCATGGCCCAGCTCGTGCAGCATCGACGAGGCACACATAAACACCATCAGCCCCGCCACGCCGTAGATGCTTACGCCACCGTCCACCCTCAGCAGATTGTCGGCCGTGAGCATGAACCAGAGGTCGGCACCCAGCGCCAGCGTCACCGTCACCGCCATCACCCACGGGGTGAACATCACCGCCAGCGCGTCGCTCAGCCGGTCTATGGCCGAGGCCGGAAGGAGTTCCCGCTCATAGAGGAACTGCCGCGACTTTCCCGCCCCGCCGCCGGCCACTATGGGCCGGAGCCGTTGTGCCACGAAAGCCTCCACCTCGTCGGGCGAATATCGCCCCCCGCTGCGGGCGGCATAGTCGGCTATCGCCTCGGCCTCATCGGCGTGGCTCTGCAGAGTGCGCAGCAGCTCCACCACCGTGGCGTTGGCCTCGTAATGCCTTCCGCCGTGGCTCAGCACATACCGCGCCCCCTTGGCCGAACTCTCAAGCTCGCTGACCTCTATGTCTGTGTATGTCATCATTGGATTATTTTAGGATAGCACTATTAATTGTTTTATCACCCTGAAATTGGATATGATTAGTTTTTTGACCAAAATCAAAAGTATAGCTTACTTTTAAATAAGCAGACATACCTGTTTTAGCAGATGTTTCATAACCTCGGTTCTCATAATATGGAGTGATAGTCTTAAATCGATATTTAAGGTTCCGAGAGAAAGGATTCTCAAATCCCAAAGTCATGGAAAACCCTTTATGAGCCCAACCTCCAGTTACCCCATATGAACACGGGATAGTGACATGTCTCAAATCAGTTCCAAGCACAGCATTTGACGACTGGACATGACCTCCAACAGAAAACTCTCCAAAGTAATACGAAATTTGTCCCGAGCCCGAAAACCGATTGAGAGTTGAAACGCGTTCTCCATAATCATACAAACCATAATTTGCCGAGAGAGAAATACCGAGTCTTTCTACCGGACGCATGGTAAAGGCAATATAAGCATTGAGATTATGTCCGGTGACATCAGATGCAAAGCTACGCACTATGTGTCTGTCCTCAGGCGTATAAGTTGTAACGGGAAGATCCTTCATTATCTGCCAAACTACTGCCGTTTGTATATTGACTTTCCTTAAAGTAATATTGTAACTACTCATAAATCTATACATTTTGGTGACATCCAATAAAGGATTACCGCGCGTAATCACAAATTCATTGACATTTTGGTCGACATCACTAAGCAATGCCATGGTAGGGTATGAGTTGCCTATAGCCCCATTGAGCATAAGGAAACTATTTGTTCGTGGTTGCCATGTGAGCATAAAAGACAACCGGGGACTAACTTCATTTCTCACTTCATGTCCATGTACGCAATACTGAAGCCACGACACACCAGGACTGAAACGCAACGACATCTTTCCGAAACGATGTAGATACTCAGCATATGCCATACTCTCGCCCGATCGCAAATGTTGCCACGATTGAACAGAACCTAAATAGTCTGACATACTCACCCTATATGAATACAATAGTTTGCTTGTGAGTTGCGCTCCATTTCGGAAAGAAATAATATAATTCAAATCAGCCAGCCAGTCGAAGGCATTCTCCCGAACATTGGAGAAAATATCTGAAGTAACATCTCCAGTATAAGAATAATCATGATGATTACGTATATAGTTACCGGTAAGATTCAATCTCAATGATTGATTTTGCCTTATACTTTGCATAAAATTTATCACAGTACCATATCTCATTGCTTGATCCTTGCTTTGCGCAAAACTCTTATATCCAGCTACGCCCGAAATGTCAGATAAATCCACACTCATACCCCTGGATCCCACGGGTGATGCATTACGCACAAAAATGCCACTAATCTTTATTTGTCTCCGGTCTGTCGAGTTTTCCGAATTAAGCTGAATATATTGATTATTATGCTTGGATATTCCGCTATGAGAGTCAGCAGTACGGGTGGCACTAATACCATTAAATAAAAATCTCTCACAAGAATAGCTATAGTTATCCGTCACCTTTATATCCTCATATCCTCCAAAAATAGAAAAATGAGAATTGCCCCTATATACTTTCCCAGTTACATTATAGTTCCCATTAAGGTAAGCTATCCGTTGCATGGCATCGCCATATACAAATCCACCAGAGGCTACTTTATGTAACACAAAATTAAGTGCAGTGATATCACCTAAATATCTACCCGAAGGAGCCGTCATAAACTCTACCTTAAGAATTTCTTTTGGTCTAAGATTCTTCAAATCAAGCTCCGAAGCCTTTACGCCATCAATATATATCGTCACTACTTCCCCAAAGGCCCTCACTCCATTATTGTCAATTTTAATTCCAGGAATCATAAGAATGTCAAGCAATCCGTAAGCATCAGTGGAATGTTTAATCTGGTTGGAGGATGGAGTCACAATCAATTTATCTCCGCTTCTTACGAAACGACTTGCTCTTACAGTAACTTCATCCAAATTTCTCAAGGAATGGAGAATTACATCATGTCTCAATACTTCATCTTGCAGCTCAACGGTATCAGTCAAACTTGAATAACCCAAAAAACCGTATGATACCTCATATTTTCCTTTTTCGATATCCCGGATTTCGTATCGTCCGACGCTGTCAGCGGTATTGTGACAGATAATTGCCGAATCCCTCATAACTATTATTTTGACATACCCGATACCATTGCCATCGCTATCTTTCACGATACCCGTCAACTTATTTTGGGAATAAATTTCGGGAATAGAGATTAGAGATAGAATAAGGATAATGATGTTTATGGGAAAATGAGGTATCATACAGTTACTAATTAAAATTAAAGATCAGAGAGAAAGATCACATGAAAAGCACAAGTAGCATGTAAAACAGTCAAAGTCACTTGGCTCCTGCATCATAACTCCTAATGATGCAGATGGAATAAGAGGGTCTGTTTCAAAACGAGCTTCAAGTTCTTGTATCTCAAAGTCTGAAAAAAGCCCTTCATTTAAGGATTCGATTTTTTTTGTCATAACTGTGAATTATTTGAATTAATGTTTTAGGGATTCGACATATATTCTTTTAACTGCATATCTTAGTTTCTCATAAAAATTATCACAGTATTGTGTGGTCTTTTTCATTGACTTTACAAAACAACCACCTCCACATAATAAAATGAATTTACATTTTCTACACCGTTCACTATATTTTCTATCATACCAAAGAGATTTAGAACTTTCGTTCCAAATAATCCCGTCCTTATTGTATTTTCCTATTGATTTCGTTTGATCGCCCAGCACCTCCAGACAAGAATAAATATTACCAAACGGATCGAAAACGATATTTCCATAATGTGCATTACAATGACTTGGTGATAATGCAAGAGCCTTTTTCATATTTATTGCATTTTCTATCCTAGTTCTTATTTTCTTCTCTGCTGATGCAAATCTGCATTTAGATACTTTAGTCACAAAATCTGAATAAGATACTGCGTTCTGCATATATCCTTCAGGATTAAAATTGCATTCGCCACCAATAAATTCAGTGTATATTGAAAACTTATTAAACTTAAATAAGCCCTTTCTCTCTAAATCATTTTCAAGATTCACTAAATCGTCAACATTTCCACTATCAACAATAAGCCCTTTCTCTCTAAATCATTTTCAAGATTCACTAAATCGTCAACATTTCCACTATCAACATTTACCCTTACCCGTACAGTAACCCCTTTTTCCAGCAGTAGAATTATGTTTTCTATGATTTTATCATATGTCGCGCTTCCATCTGATAAAAGACGTCTTGAATTATGAATAAGTGAAGTTCCGTCAATCGTTATTTGGGCGCCGACTATTTTGCCCTGTCCAAATAGATCCAACAACATATCCGCCTCATACCCATTGGATATCACCGTAAACTTATAACTTTGCCTAGCACCTCTCTCAACGATATATTTGAGAATTTCTCTATTCTCCATAAGCAAGGGCTCTCCACCAAATAAAGTTATGACTTT
>VSPV01000045.1 GCA_009775605.1 Paramuribaculum sp. | reverse complement strand
TCGCTCAAAAATTAAACGAAAACATAGGTGTTGCATTTATAACTTGAATCCACCTTTTAATTCAACCAACGGGTTATGATGATTTCGGCTATCTTATCATCAAAGATGATGGTGGGGTGTTCAAATGTCACGTTCATAATCGTTGGTTTTTATGACCTGCGCCATTGCTGACGCAGGTCGGGTTAGACATTTAGGCGGTCATTCTCGCTCTGATTTCTTTTCTGTGGTTTGCGATAGTGTTTTCTATGCGCTCCCGATATTCGCTTACCTTGTTGCAAGCAGCACGGCATTGTATCACTTTGAGTGTCTTTAGGTCTATCTCTATGGTTGCCACAATTTTGCCGTCTATACGGGCGGAAAATACAAGAGTCTCGGCTTTGAGATAGTATTGACTGCTACCTACACAGATATGCTGTGTACTGCCTTCCATATAGTATTCGTCAACGCTGTCAAGGGTCTTGATTTCTATCTCGTTGTCGGTGAACACAAGTCCGATAAAACGACCTTTAAGTTCCTTGAACTTGGCATCGTTCTCCAACGCCTTTATGCGGTCAGCCTCTCTACGCTCCTTTTCCCGATGGCGGTTGACTTTCCGCATATATTCATCGTGTGCGTCAAAGAGATTGGAGGGCATTATCAGTTTGGGCGAGTGGGTATCCCTGCCGAAACGCTCCAGCATACGCAGATAGTCGTACCACGTTGAAAGATGGGGAATTTCATATCCGTGACGCTTGGCGATGAGATACGAAGACCAAAAGTGCTTTACCTCTGCGGTATTTCCTGCCATATATCTGAGCATCCTTATATTGCCTTCTTTCAGCAATGTCTCGGCTTGCGGTGCTGAAAGCAACATTGAGAAATAGCTGACGGGGTAGATGTCGTGGAAACTGCCGTCAAATCCGTTTCTTTTCAATTCCGGTATGACCTTGATTTTCGGATAGAGGTATTGGTTTGCGATGTGCTGATATATGTCGCTGTCCTTTCTAATCTCCATTGGCGAGCCGAAAGCGAAGCAGTCAAGATACATTCCCATAGTACGTTGGAGAGCTACAAGCGCAGTCTTGCCGTTAGGGGCAATCCAATATTGACCTATCTCCAGAAATGGGGGGGATGCCTTGAAGCCTTTGCGCATTTCCACTATAAGAAGGAAAATCCGCAGTATTTGATACTCTCCGCAAGTGGTTATCACATTGAAATAGGATTTCTGCTGACACTTGCGTGTATAGGTTCCCTTGACTTCAAGTTTCGCCTTACAGTTGGGGCATTTGCATATCTCGGCTGACTCCGACATAATCCACGAGTGTCCGCAGTCCATACAAGTGGTGCGACCTTTGGGCAGACGGAAAGCATAGTGGTTGATAGTGTTGGTGAACGCCCAACGGCGTGGGGCGGTCGGGAGTGAGCGAAGATGCCCACTCTGTGATATTACCGCTTGTTCGTATTTCGTTCTCGGTTTCATAGTCGTAATGTTTTAGAAGTCAAATAGACTTGGTTGGACTTCGGGTGCTTTCTTCTCGGTGGTCTTGGGTCTGCGCATTTTAGCCATTTCCTCGTCACGGAGTTTGTTGATGGCGTCCTGCCGTGCCTGTTCCTTTTCCTCCTCGGTAAGTTCTACCGTATGGTTTACTACCACTTGGCAGTTGGTGGCTATATTGATTACCTCGATTTCGGGTTCATCCCAAAAGTGCATAGCCCAACCGAAGATTTCATCGTCGGTAAAACCGCAACATCCGCTTTTCTTTACCTCTCCGATGATATAGGCGCAACACTGCTCCATAGTCTTGGAGGGATTTGCCAGCCTTACCGCTACGAGAGGGTCGTTCTCAGCCCTTTCCATAAGATACCGGGCGATTGTGTCTTGGAACGCTTGTGTTCCTTTCATTGTGTTCATTGCCATAGTCGTAAATGTTTTAGAGTGTCGTTATCCAATAGATTATCCCTATTGCGGTGAGGATTGATATTATCCAGCCTACGCCACGGAATATCGGTTTCAGTATCGCCCAAAGAAGCACTCCGACAATCAGACCGGCTATTATCCCTATTACTCTCGCCGCCATTTTTAATGCGGTATGAGCTGGAGAAGGAGTGAAGCTCGTATTTTTGATATGTCTGTTGTTCAGTGTCATAAAGCGATATTTTTTTAATGCGTATAATCGCTGTTTGAAGTTTGTTCGCTCGTTGACACACTTGCACGACGGGAGGAAAGGGGTGTTCTGCACTCGCCGGAAAGAATACTACCGACCAACGGGAGCTGTGGAGATTTTTTCAGGCGAATGCAAAAGAATACCCCGTCCCGGCGTGTTCATCAACTCCGAGCGAACAGACTTTGAACCTCGATTATAATCCGCGATAAACATAGAGCTGGCAACGCCCTATGAGGTGACACTGAACGACAGACATACAGAGAATGCAATCCGTAAGAAAAGAGTAATGTCCATAAACATTTCCTAAACTAATGTATGTCATGCTTTCTCACCGATGATAATGTCTATACTTTCATTAGAAACCGCTATGCCAGCCCCGGTATAAGGCAATGTATGTGTCGGGGACGACCCCGGAATTTATGTCGGGATCGTAAGCGACACGTTCTTTGCCGCCGTGGGCCGTAACAAACGTAGAGTGGCGCGGCGGCTCAAATTCCATGCAAGGAGCTGGCGTTAAGAACACGGGCTGTCGATTAGAAGTCTTGTGTGTGCGACATCCCTGTCGCAATCTCACAAGGCGTATGAGGCAGTCGGTGTTGAGCCTGCTCCCATAGTCGGCGTGCGGTCGGATAGTGTCAGCGAAGCCTGCTTCGCCGTCACTCTCTGACGGCATAGCCGACGGCAACACTGTGAGGCGCCGAGCCTCTCGCAGTTTTCGCAGTGAAATGTGTTCTAAACTCAGTTTTTTGTAAAATTAGCGGCCATAATCGCAAAAATTTGTACCAGCAGTGTTTATAGTCGCAATTTTTTGTACCATTCTGAAGATATCCAACGAAAATACCATGAGCTATTGTGGTCTTTTCCCATTGAAAGGCATCGCTTGTACTCATTTTTTTGTAAAAATAGCGGTTATAGTCGCAAAAATTTGTACCTTTGTATTCTCTTAATCGTGATTTTTTGTATGGCAGTGAAAGTTGACACCTGGAAAGAGATTATCTTCGGCTCATCTGATCCGAACATTTCCCGTGTACTCAGCAAAAAGGAAAAGGATGGTGAGTTGCGGAAGGTTGCCCCGCGCATATACACAACCAATTTAGTTGATCGTTTGGAGAATATCGTGCGTCGCAACCTCATAGATATTCTGGTATATCGGTATCCGGACGCTATCATAAGCCATCGCAGTGCCAAAGAAATGCGCCCGACAGCTACTGGTGATTTCTTTCTTACCAATTCAACTACAAGGAGAGTAACTGACTTACCCGGTATAATTCTCAATTTTGTCAAAGGGCCAAAAGCGTCGCCGCATGATATACCGTTTATGGGTATGCATATATCGGGAGAACACCGGTATATGCTTGAGAATATGCAAGTGTCAAGAAAATCTGGTGATGCATCACGTGTTCTTCCTATTAGCGTAATTGAAAATAAACTCGAACAGATACTGCTCACCGGTGGTGAAGACCGGCTTAACGAATATCGCGATGAACTGAGAACCGTTGCCGAAGAATTGGGTATGCAGACGGAATTTGCCAAGATCAACAGTATAATTTCCGCGTTGCTCTCCACTCATGATGCTAAAGTGTTGTCAACAGACTCTGCGAAAGCCTTAGCAGTCGGTAATCCGTTTGACAAGACAAGGGTTGAATTGTTTGAAGTGCTTTTTGAAGCAATAAAGGACCGGTATTTTGTAATTCGCAACAATCGCAATACCGATGAAGATTCGTTCCGTCTTTTCTCATTCTTTGAAAGCTATTTCTCTAATTATATAGAAGGAACGGAGTTTGAGATTGATGAAGCGAAAGCGATTGTTGACTCCGGTATCCCCATGCCTCGCCGTGATGAGGATTCACACGACATACTCGGAACATTCAAAGTGCTTTCAAACCGTGCCGAAATGATGAAGACTCCGACATCGCCAAAAGAATTGTTTTCGATTCTTAGCCACAGGCACAGCATCCTTCTTGAAGGACGACCGCACATGAACCCCGGCATTTTCAAAACAAAGAACAATCGTGCCGGAATGACGGAGTTCGTAGACTATAAACTTGTGAAAGGCACGCTCTCGCAAGGCTTCAAATATTATGCAGCCTTAACTGATCCGTTTGCTCGTGCAATTTTCATGATGTTCATGATTAGTGAGGTGCATCCATTCAATGACGGCAACGGCCGTGTCGCCCGTGTGATGATGAACGCCGAACTTGTCCGTGCTGACCAATCGCGCATCATTGTCCCGACAGTGTTCCGAGAAGATTATATACTGGCCTTGCGAAAACTCACCCGCCACAAAGATCCACTGGCATACATAAACGTAATGACCAAGCTCCATCAATTCAGCGATAACCTATACGGCACAGACTTCACTGAGCTAAAAAATTACCTCGCTGCCTGCAACGCCTACGAAGAACCTTCGCAGGCGAAACTCCAAATAATAGATCGAACTATATTATAAGAGAATTTATGATATTTACAGAATTTGAAAAAAGAATCATAAACACAATTGCTGCGCAAGACCTAAACACAATCCATCCCTTTGGATATGCAGGAAGAGAAATCCTCTTTCCTAAAAATGAAGGTGCTATATTTATCCCCGAAGATGTACTAATTGGCAAAGAATATCATTCGGTATTATTTCTTCTTGCGTTACATGACGGAGGAAGATCCCATGCCGTAATGAGGGAGCGCGTAGTAGCATTCGTTTCTCTTATGAAATACTTAGAAAATAATCGTCTTATCTATATAATGGATGGTCCCACAAATAAACCGTGTCTGTACTGTGGTGGTTATCATTATACACATATTGAAACTACATGTGTAGATAGTGAACGTAGAGGCGATACAACTGTTAACAATTATCAGGGTAATATTGATGATGGTATCGACTTTAAATACCAGTCTTTTGTGAGCGATGGTTATATTCGGAGTTATAGCAATGTACAAGTTCATCTACATCCAAATACTTATATTGGTGCCATAGGTTTTGGAGGCAATATAAAGGACGATCTATATCGCTATGTTAATGCATTTATATACCCAACCATTACACTTAAAGAAATAATTGGTCATAATTTCAAAACAGAGTCGGAAAGACTTGCAGAGGCATCGTTAGATGCGGCTAAAAAACAAGTAAAGAAAGCACAACAGACTCTCATAATTGCAATTATTACTTTAATAAGTTCTATCGCTATACCAATTCTTTCATGCGCTATCCCAGATAGTCATTCTTCTATAATTAAAATCCTATGCATGGTATTTTGTGCGTTACTTCTTATGGTTTGTGGTGCTCAAATAGCTATCGGCAATATAGAATCAGATTAGTGTAAAATATAGTCTTTGAATGAAAGTATTAAACTTGTGAAATAGGATTTGACCCCATGATCCCATATATCATGAACCCAAGCATTTTTAACAGTCTGGAATATTGGGGATTGGGAAAGAATTTATAACTTTGCATTACAGGATTTGCAATCTTGTGCAGAACATTGAAGAATCAGCGTGATAGATAAGTGAGTCACCCAACCAACTGATTGATAACTCGCTGATACTCACCATACAGCGTCGGAGTTTAACGGCTCCAGGCGGATCACCAATAAAACGCTGAAAATCAAGCAGTTATCCGACAAAGATAGCTGCTTTTTTCTTTTATTTGACTATAATTGCGCTCACAGAGTTAAACCGGGTCAATGTTAAACCGAAAACGAAGGAGGATCAGGGACTGCAGCAAAAGCCGGTGGAATTGTAAAGAATCATGAACCACACCCTCCTGTCGGTCAACCATGTCGCTAATGACCACGACGAGCTTCCAACATGACATAAGATGGCCATGAGTGGTCCCCGGCCTACGGCGGCTCTTTTGCCTCACGAATGATTTCCCCGATGCTATAAACGGAATAAACTCCGCTTACCGTTGTCTCGATAGTTTATAGTATGTTGCCTTACGCATTTTTTAATCCTTAAAATTTCAAGTGAAATGGCAACAATCAAAATTCGGTTCAGACAGTCAAAGGTCAAGGACAATGGTGGTACACTCTATTATCAAATTATCCATAAGAGAGCTGTCAAACAACTTTATACCGACTATCGTCTCAGAGGCGATGAATGGGATGTAGAAAACGACTCGGTAATCATTGATAACGGACGCGACACCTCACGAGCCACTTATCTTTCATCCGTAAGCAACGGCATCCGGAACGGTCTCGATTCATTGAATTCCATCGTGAGACGGCTTGAATCTTCAGGCAGCAATTATACCGTGGAGGATGTGGCCTCGGCTTTTGCAACCCCGGAGGGAAGCTCTTCCGGAGTATTATCATTCATCCGAAAGCTGACGGAGGATCTGAATGGGATAGGCAAGCATCCGATGGCACGGAGATACGGCCTGATTCTAAATGGCCTTCTTAAGTTTACAGAGGGCCTGGATATAGAATGGCACGATTTCAATTCCACGTTTGTGGCCGGCTTCGAGGAGTTTCTCCGCAAGCGCGGCCTTTGCAGGAATTCGACCTCTTTCTACATGCGCAATCTCCGCTCTATCGTAAACCGCGCTTCGGAAAGTGACTTCGAGGTGCCCGGAAACCCATTCAAATATGTATACACGGGTGTCGACAAGACCATCAAGAGGGCCGTGACGCTGAAAACTGTCTGCAGGATAAGAGACGTGGACCTGACGGGTTATCCGCATCTCGACTTTGCCAGAAACGTGTTCCTGTTTGCATTTTACACCCGGGGCATGTCGTTCGTGGATATAGCGTTTCTAAAGAAGAGCGATATTTCCAACGGAGTCCTGACGTATTTCCGCCGCAAGACGAGCCAGCAGATTCAGGTGAAGCTGGAACCCCAGACGAGAGACATCATAGCCAAACTCGGCGAAAGCCCCAGCACCTACCTGCTTCCGCTGATATGCAACGAGACTGAAGATGCGGAATTTCAGTATAAGAAAGCCTACAACAGAGTGAACCGCAACCTAAAAACAATCGGGGAGATGCTTAATCTTGAATCGAAACTGACTCTCTACGTGGCCCGGCATGCATGGGCGAGCATAGCCCATCATAACAACATCCCCCTCTCGACCATAAGCAAAGCAATGGGCCACGACTCCGAGGCCACTACACTCATATATCTGAGGTCTATTGACTCATCGGTTGTCGACAAGGCCAACAGAAAAATAATCTCATTGATGAAAACTGAATAAGATTCTAAGCACTACCACACTTCCGTCGTGCAAAACGGCAACTATCTCTTTAAGAGAGTGACACTTCGCGTTTACAAAGATACGCAATTTATTGTAAATAACGGTCATTGGATATAGATTATTAGAATTCAGGCACTTGATTTTTAGCTACACGATGCCTTCACCTCCACTACCGATATCAGCACAAACGCAGCCTCAAACTGCGCATGGCCGTGTCCCACACTGCCCCGACCTCCGCGCTCGACGCTGCAACGCAGAAAGGGCTGATGACCAGGCTGATCGGCGGCTTGCCACATTCGCATACGGTCATAATCGTTACTCACAGCCATGAAGTGACCAAGTACTGCACGGATATCCTGGAGCTGAGACGAACTGAGTTGAACGCGCCTCAATAAATTGTCGAAAATCCGGACTGCAGAAATCTGCGGGCCGGATTTTTGTTTTCCCGGAAACGGAGGCACGTGGTATCGGTAAAAAATGTATTTCTAACCGAAGAAATTATATTATGGGATTGGAGTTTTTCGACGGACTGCCGTTGAATTATACGGTGTTAAAATTCACGTATCAAGAGTATCAGGGTAATGACCGATGAGATAACGATAGCATAGAGCAGGTAGCGCTCTTTTCGGGTAAAGACGGGAAAATTTTTATTTTTCCCGATTTTACGGGCCTTGAGATAAAAACCGATGCCGGAGAGGTAGAAAATCGAGGTCATGAAAATATTGAGCAGTCCACCGGCATAGGCCATCCACAGACAGAATGCTGTTGTTATGACGGCAACTATCTTCATACCGGCGGAGTCGGCTTTTTTCAGAAGGAAAAGGCCGGTAAAAAGGTAACATGGAATAATCATCAACCCGGTAATATGAAGAGCCGCGAGATATACATCATCGGCCATCACCACCAGAAGCAGAAACAGCTCCATGACTATGCTTGAAGCGAAAAGCCCGAATGTAGGCATCCCCTTGTCGTTCATGCGCCTGAATACCGGAGGGAGAATCCCTACCATAGATGCCTCATAAGGTACCTGCGCCACGACCAGCGTCCACGCCACCCAGCCACCGATGAGCGAGACTATGACAGCACTGATTACAAACCAGTAGGCCCAAGCGCCACACGTCTCCTTCAGAATGTAGGCAATAGACGGATCGGGCAGTTCCGACAAATCAACCCGGCTGAGCAGGCCGTAGCACAACAACGATACCGCCATGTAAAGAATCAACGAGATTACAAACCCGGCAATACCGGCCCGGCCGACGTCAGAAGCCCGTTTTGCCCGAGCCGACATCATCACTGCGCCCTCCACGCCGAAGAAACAAAACAGAGTCACCATCATGGTTGATTTTATCTGAGTGCCGCCAGAAGCGGTCAGAGACTGATTCTGAACCAGATTATAACTGAATAGGTCGGAATTGAACAGCATGGCAAAAGTGATGATTATGAAAACGAGCATCATCACTTTCACACCGGCAAGAAGCGTATTGACAATCTTGGCCGTTTTGATTCCCATGGCCACGATGTAATACATCAGCCAGATAAGAACTGACCCGAACACCACCGTTTCCCAGCCATGCCTGAGGAGCGACGGGAAAAAGGCGCCAAAAGCATCGTTGAGCATGACCCCGTAGGCCACATTCGAGAAGGCCGTGCAAAGCCAGTAGCCCCAAGCTATATTAAATCCTATATAGTTTCCGAATCCGGCCTGCGCATACTGGTATATACCGGCATTATATTGCGGATATTTGTCGCTAAGCCATTTGAAGGCTATGACAAGTGGCAGAATCCCGGCCGCGGTAATGATCCAGGCCATAAACACCGACGCGGGAGAAGCCACGGCAGCCATATTCTGCGGCAGGTTGTAGATACCTACGCCTACCATAAGTCCGAATACGAGTGCCGTCAGTCCCCAGAATCCAAGTTTCCCTGTTGTGAGCATACTATTCCAATATTCAATTTTCCGACAAATATACCACCATTCCCTGACATTGATATCATCATTATTCCGGAAGATAAAGCATGAGCAAGATAATTCTCGAAACGGGCTGAACCTACTCCTTCAAGAGTCTCTTCTATTATAACATCCTTCAGTGGTACCATACGCAAATTTACAAAATATCACATTCGGGTTTCACGAAACTGTAATTCTTCGGTGCTCTTTGTCTGTTTATGTATCGTTTTCCCGAATTATATGTAACATTCCGCGGAAAAACCGGGAGTAACTTTGCGGAACAAAGGATGACTGAAATATAACCAGGGCGGAGGCATCATAAACGGGGCCATGCTCGCCGCAGGCCTTATCAGCGGACTGAGCCTGGTGATTTATCCGGGTATCGACGGTCAAGCCTCGGCACCGTCGATTTTTGAATACATCGGAGCCGCTGACGAACGCCCCGCCGCCGGGCAATCGCTGGAGCTACTGTCCTCCGAGACCGCAAGCAACGGCATAGTCTGGCTTCGCTACAGATTTCACAAAAAAAACTCATAAAACTTTGACAAATGAAAATATTAAAACCAATACTGACTGTTCTGGCCTTAGCGCTGTCGCTCAGTGCATATGCTTCAAAAACGGCGAACGACAGTGCCGCCGGGCTGTCTCAAAACGATAATGATATGAAATCAGTAATTATTTATTTCACGCATTCCGGCAACACGGAGCTTGCAGCGAAAGAAATCGCCGCCGTCACCGGAGCGAAAATGATTCGGCTTATGCCCGAGGAGCCATATTCGTCGGAAGACGTGGACTGGGTCAACGAACAGTCACGCTGCACGCAGGAACACCTCAATCAGTCGCTGCGCCCCGCAATAAAGCCTGTTGACGTCAATTTTGCCGAAACCGACACAGTCTTCATCAGCTTCCCGATCTGGTGGCATGAAGAACCAGCTGTAATCCGCACGTTCCTTGACAACTACCGCGAACAGCTCAAAGGCAAAACGCTCTATCCATTCTGCACCTCCTACGAAAGTCCGATGTCGGAAGCCGACACGACTCTCAGGAAAGGTTTTCCTGACCTCAACTGGAAAACCGGGCTGCGTCTCCCGGCCAAACCCGAACAGATAAAAAAATGGATTGAACAATGAGGAATATAACACTTAATAACGGCGTGGAAATGCCTCAAATCGGCTACGGAGTATATCAGGTATAGCGCTGCGTCAGCGATGCCCTTAAGACCGGTTATCGGATGATTGATACAGCTCAGGCCTATAATAACGAGGAAGGAGTAGGAGCGGCCGTAAGAAAAAGCGGCATTCCGCGCGACGAGCTGTTTCTTGTATCAAAAATCTGGATTTCCAACTATGGATACGACAAAGCCCTCGCTTCCATAGATGAAAGTCTGCGAAAACTCGGCACGGATTACATTGACCTGATGCTTCTGCACCAACCTTTCTGCGACCGTTATGGAGCTTATCGCGCACTTGAGACAGCTTACAGGAACGGGAAGCTTCGTGCCATAGGCGTTAGCAATTTCTATCCCGACCATTTCATTGACCTCGCAAGCAATGTGGAGATTGTTCCGGCGGTCAATCAGGTGGAGACTCACGTTTTTGACCAACAGAGGGAGGCACAGCAGTATATGAAAGAGTTTGGAACGCACATGATGGCGTGGGCGCCCCTTGCCGAGGGCCGCAACAACTTCTTCTCCAATCCTGTCCTTGAAAAAATCGGTAAGAAATACGGCAAGAGTGTGGCACAGGTGGCATTACGCTGGCTCGTGCAGCGTGATGTCATAATCATCCCCAAATCCACACATATCGCGCGTATGGAGCAGAATCTTGACATTCTTGATTTTACTCTCAGCGAAACAGACATGGCGGAGATTGCCCTACTGGACACCCGGAAAAGCCTCTTCTTCGATCACCATGCCCCTGAGGTTGTAAAAATGTTTATGGGGTGGCGATAACTATAAGCACTCAAACGTAGTACATAAAAGACAGTCTTCGGAGATAGCAACCGGAGGCTGTCTTTTTTAATACTGTCCGCTAAACCATAAAAATGTTAGAGGCTGTGTCAAAAAAATGGCGCAGCCTCACTTAAATATTTATTTGCTGAGGTTTTCGCTGAAGAATTTCTCGATTGCAGCGAAGGGGATGATATCTTTCTGGTCGTAGAGATCGGTGTGGCTTGCGCCGGGAATCACCATGAAGAGCTTGTTGTTTGGTTTGCTGGGAGTCACGGTGAGTTTCTTGTAGGCGTCGCTGCCGAAATAGAACGAGTGGGCTTTCTCTCCGTGAAGAATCATCACGGCGTTCTCTATTTCTCCGGCACGGCTCATCAGCGGGAAATTGATCCAGGGTATCGGAGATGTCGCGTTTCGTCCGCCATTGGAGTTGAGCGAGCGGGGATGATAGCCGCGCTTGGTCTTGTAGTAGTCGTAATAGTCGCGGAGGAACTTGGGTGCGTCGTCGGGCAGTACATCGGGAACACCACCACCAAGTTTGGGAGTGCCGTTGATATAGTCCTCGGTGCGCTGTGCGGCTAATTTCTCACGGAGAGCATTGCGGGCTTCGGCACTGTCATCGGCATCGAAATAACCGTTGGCGTTCACGCGGCTCATATCATACATGGTGGATGCGAGAGTGGCCTTGATACGTGGGTCAGCGGCCGCCGCGTTTATGGCTATGCCGCCCCAGCCGCAGATGCCTATGACGCCTACTCTTTGAGGGTCAACTTCCGGATTGGTAACAAGATAGTCCACCGCGGCGCTGAAATCCTCGGTGTTGATGTCTGGCGATGTCATGTAGCGGGGAGTGCCGCCGCTTTCGCCTGTGAAGGAGGGGTCGAAAGCGATTGTAAGGAAACCGCGTTCCGCCATTTCCTGAGCATACAGACCTGCCGCCTGCTCCTTGACCGCCCCGAAGGGGCCGCATACGGCTATGGCGGGGAGTTTACCTGTCGCGCCTTTGGGTTTATACATATCTGCGGCAAGCGTGATGCCGTAGCGGTTTACGAATATCACCTTGCTGTGGTCAACTTTGTCACTCTTGGGAAACGTCTTGTCCCATTCTTTTGTCAGAGTAAGATTTTCCATACTGTTTCTGTTTTCTTTTGGATTGGAGGCGTAGAGGTCTATAGTTCCAGCAAGAACAACAAGACTTATTGCCAGTGTTTGTTTCAGAGTCATATTTGATTTAGAGCTTGTTTAATATCATAGTGCAAAAATAGAGAAAGAGCCCCGCAGCAAAATTGCTGTGAGGCTCAATTTTGATTTCTGAAAGGCTCGGATCCCTGTTTTATTAATTCATGAAGGAAGACGGGGCAATTCCGAATTCTTTCTTGAACGCAGTGGAGAAATGGGAAGGATTGCGGAAACCGACCTCGGCATAGACATCCACAACTTTCTTCTTACCGGTTTTCATCAGTTCATACGCTTTTCCGAGGCGCTTCTTGATAAGCCATTTTTCAGGGGTAAGGTCACTTATCTTCTTGAAATCACGCTTGAAAGTGGCGAGACTCCGGCCGGTATAATGGGCAATCTCCTCGATGCTCAGGTCGCACATGAAATTCTCCTCCATGAAGCCGAGTATATCTATCTTCCACGGCTCGTTGAAATCAAACATGGTCGGAATGAATCTCTCGTCTATCGCAAGAAGAGCCATAAGCCCCTCCTGCAGTTTCAGCTCCATGAAATTGTCCTTAGGCTTGACTTCCGGATCAAAATACGGAGTCATGGAAGCGAATAGGCTTGCAAGTTCCACCGTCCGTGGCAGCTTTATCACTCCTTCCGGAAGTTTGCCGGTTTTCACCCTTACCTTATTCAGTGACAGCTTACCGTACATTTCCCTGAGGAATCCTCGGGTAAACATCAGAAAGATGCCGCAGTAGCGCTCACCCTGATAGGTCTTCTTATACATTGTGATATGGTGGTCACGCGGAATAAAAACGCATTCACCTTTGCGCACATGGATCTGTTCAGCACCGTTGTCGAGAATCATCTCGCCCGAATACACATAGTTGAGGGCATATTCCTGCGAGCGATGTATACAACCGCTGATATCATCATAGAAGAAGCTGTAGAATACATTGTTATAATTGAATATAAGCTTCATCGGACCCAGATTCTCTTCCTGGTTCATTGTCATGTGTCATTTATGTTCTGACTGCGAAATTAACAATAAAAGGATATCATTCAATTTCTCAGCGGCTCAAATTCCATTTTTCACCGGCTAATTCCGCCACGATGGTCCAGAACGCTGTTCCGACGCTGTTAATCTACGCAGAGATAATGAACAAATGCGGTAATTATTCTCTTTTTGTTATATAATCAGAACTGCATGAACAGGAAAACCATTTACAATATATTTTCACGGTGGGTGAGTCTACAGCCGGACGCGACAGCGGTGGTGGAGGACGGCCGCTCTGTGACATACCGGCAGCTTGACGTGATGGCTAATGCCATCATGACGAAATTCTATACCGAGGATTACCCCACAGTAGGAATCGTTATGAGCCACGGCATAGAAATGATTGCGGCGATGCTCGCCGTGCTGAAAAGCGGAGCGGCTTACGTTCCGGCGGAGCCATCATTGCCGCAGAACCGCATTGACTACATGATGCGCACAGCCGGAACGGATTTTATAATCACCGATGATTTCTGCCGTAATCTTCCGGATGGAGCGCCGCTGCCCGACCGGTCTGTGCCCGACGGCGTGGCTTATATTCTATACACCTCCGGCACCTCAGGACGTCCGAAAGGAGTGGTGGTCGAAAACCACAGTGTGGTCAACTACGCCGAGGCGTTTGAGCACGAGTTTCATGTGGTCCCGGGCGATGTGATGCTTCAGTATTCCATCTGTTCCTTCGATATTTTTGTGGAAGAAGTCTTCACTACCCTGCTCAACGGAGCCACTCTTGCCATACCCTCGAAAGAGATACTGGCCGGATCTCTTGCCAACCTCATGGCTTTCTGCGAAAGGCATGGCGTCACTGAAATCAGCGGGTTTCCCTATCTGCTTGCCGATATGAACCGGTATCAGACATATCCACGCAAACTGCGTGTGCTCATAAGCGGTGGGGATGTGATACGGGCATCATATATCAGCTGGCTAAAAGACCGGGATTTCGTGATTTACAACACTTACGGACCAAGTGAAACCACGGTCTGCGCCACATATTTCCGTGTTGACACGGCCGAGCCCCTTGATGACGGCACGTATCCCGTAGGCAACGCCGTAAAAGGCGTGGAGGTAAAGATTCTCGACAATGACCTGCATGAAGTAGCGGATGGTACAGCGGGAGAAATCTGCATTTTCGGCGAAGGGGTATCGCGGGGATATCTTGGCAATCCTCCCGAACAGGTGAATTTCGTCACCTTGGATGACGGCCGAAGGATGTATCGTAGCGGCGACCTGGGATATCGTCTGCCCGACGGTAACATAGCGTTTCTACACCGCAAGGACAAACAGGTGATGATACTCGGCAAACGAGTGGAGCCCGAAGAGGTGGAAAATGTGCTGAACGAATCGCCGTGTGTGGAGCGCGGGGTGGTGCGTGCGTTCACCGACGAGGAGGGTCTTGCATACCTCACGGCCTATTTCGTGCCATCGCACAAAAACTGCCGGATAAGCCACATAAAGAGATTTCTGCACTCACGCCTGGCCGACTTCATGGTGCCTGAATTTTTTGTGAAAATGGATGAAATACCGCTCACCCGGCGCGGAAAAGTCAATGACCGCCTGTTGCCCGTGGTAATGAAGGAAGGAGAACCGGAATGAAACTGGATATAAGAGAGATAACAGCCATACCCACCCTGATGCACTGGCGCAGGGAGGTGATAGAGAATGTATTCGGTACTGAACCATCGAAAAGACTACTGGTGGCCAACCGGCAGTATTATCGGCGGCACATAGCCGACGGCACACATATTGCAATAGTGGCTTCTATAGATGACACCGACGCCGGCTGCGGGGCGATATGCCTGACGGAAGAACTGCCTTCGCCCGACAATCCCTCTGGACGCTGCGCCTACCTGATGAACATCTATGTGCGCGAGGAGTTCCGCAGCCGAGGGGTAGCCCACGCAATCGTTCGCTGGCTTGTAGACAAAGCCCGTCAGCTCGGATGCGACAAGATTTATCTTGAAACTACCGACATGGCGCAACCATTATATAAAAGCATAGGATTCAATGATTTACCCGGAATAATGAAATATGCAGACATTCAGAATAGCTAATCTTGAAATAAAAGCCGTGAAAGAATCGGCCGACAAAATCTGTTATGTGCTTTATCCTCTTGAAAATCTGGGAGAATGGATAGAGGAAGCCGCGCAGAGATTTGGCGTTACAATAGTGGTGGTCACCGGAATGGACTGGGACGACGACCTAACTCCGTGGCCGGCCGCCGGTCAACCGCCGGGATGTCCCGATTTCCGGGGATATGCCACCCGGTTCCTTTCCACACTCATCACCGACGTATTGCCTGAGGTTGAACAACGGCTTGGGATGTCCGAAAATGCCGAGCGAACTCTGACAGGGGTTTCACTATCCGGTCTGTTCGCACTCTGGCAGTGGATGATAAATGATACGTTCCATAACATCATCAGTCTATCGGGCTCGTTCTGGTATGCCCGGTTTGTGGAATGGATCAAAGCGCAACCCGTACCCCGTAAATCAGGACGCGCATATTTCCTTCTCGGCGACCAGGAAGCAAAAACAAAAGTCAAGGCGTTCCAGCCGGTGCAGACCGACACCGTGGAAATTGTCAGTTATCTGCATGACAACGGCATCAACGACTTTTTTGAACTCGTTCCCGGCAACCATTACCAATACGGAGAACTGCGCCTCAACCGCGCATTCCCCTGGATGTTTGGCGGGAAATAAGCCGGCTATCAGGTATCAGATTCGATTCTTGAGACAGCTACCTTGTCGATGCGGGCGCGATCCATGTCCGCCACTTCAAGGCGAAAACTGTTCCAGGTCACAATATCGCCTTCGACCGGCACTTTTTTCATCGCCTCGATAATCAGACCTCCTATGGTCGAGTAGGCCGAGGGCTTGTAAAGACTCTCCATTCCGAAGTATTCAAGGAAATCATATACCGGGCACTGGCCGTCTACGAGCCATTCCTCTTTACCGGCACGTTTTACTATTGCCGGGCCGTCATCCCCCTGAGTCAGATTTCCTACAAGACCGTCAAGAATGTCACGGAGGGTAACGATGCCTTGGAAATTTCCATATTCATCATATACGAGCGCTGAATGTTCGTTGGATATCCTGAAGGTTTCCAGAGCGTCATAGAAAGTCATGGAGTCGGGCAGACACAATCCTGATGTCAGTTCTTTCTCAATATTGAAGTCGGGCAAACCAAGAGTGAGAATGAGACGCTTAAGAGAAATCACACCACATATTTCCTTTTTTTCGCTGTCAAACACGGGATAGGAGGAATGCAGGTCATGGGCAAGTACCTGGCGTATGCATTCCGGATTCATGCCGATTGTCAGCGAAACCACGTCTTTACGGCTTGTCATGATGGCTTCTATACGGCTGTCGCCCATCACCAACGCGCGCTCCATGATATCCTGTTCCACTTCCCTCACCTCTCCGGAATCGGCTCCCTCACGGATAAGCGATTTTATCTCATCTTCCGTGACTTTTGACGATGAGTTTCCTATGTGAAGCAGTCTGACCAGCAACGCCGTCGAAGCAGACAGAAGCCAGACTATCGGATAAGTGACCACCGACAGCAGTTTCATGGGTCCAGCCACTATTTTGGCAATGGTGTCGGCTTTTCCCATACCGATGCGTTTGGGTACGAGCTCTCCCACCACAATCGAAAGATAGGTAACCAGTGCCACTATTACGACTTTGGAAAGGTTGAGGGCAAGGTGACGCTCTACCCCGAGTCCAGCGAAATAATTACCGAGATCGGAAGCAATGGTTGCTCCGGAGTACAGACCGGTGAGAATACCGATCAGGGTAATTCCAATCTGTATGGTCGAGAGAAAACGGTCAGGCTCGCTCTGGAGCTTCAACGCCGTGATGGCATTACGGTTTCCATTCTTTGCTTCGGACGTCAGCTTTGACTTTCTGGCTGATATAAGCGCAACCTCCGACATGGAGAAAACACCGTTAAGAATAATCAAAACAATGATTATAATCAGATCATGCATAATGGCAATGTAGACTTTTTTACAATATACAAACCCGTTGGTTGAATTAAAAGGTGGATTCAAGTTATAAATGCAACACCTATGTTTTCGTTTAATTTTTGAGCGAAA
>VSPV01000044.1 GCA_009775605.1 Paramuribaculum sp. | reverse complement strand
TCCTCTACAATGCCGTCGGTATCAAATCGGCCGCATGGGTTTATTTCGGCAAAGAACCGAAGGATCTCAACGTTGACGAAGCCGCCCGGCTGGGGGGCATGGGGAAGAACCCCTCTTCCTACAATCCCGTGCGCAAGCCCGAGCGCGCGCTCGGCCGCCGCAACGTGGTGCTCAACCTCATGAAGGAAAACGACATGATCACCAAGCAGGAATATGATTCCCTTGCGGCACTCCCCATCAAGCTCGATTTCCACCGCGTGGACCACAAAGAGGGTACAGCCCCTTACTTCCGCGAGCAGATACGCCTGATGATGCAGGCCAAAAAGCCTGTGCGCTCCGACTATCCATCCTGGGACGATCAGACCTATCGCACCGACTCCATCTCCTGGGAACGTAATCCGCTCTACGGCTGGATTGAAAAGAATCCCAAGCCCGACGGCTCGAAGTACGACATCTATACCGACGGCCTCATAATCCACACGTCAATTGACTCAAGGATGCAGAAATATGCCGAGGAAGCCGTGGCCGAACACATGGGAGGCTACCTCCAGCCGGCATTCGACCGCGAGAAAAAAGGCACAAAGGGCGCGCCTTATTCCACCAACCGCACCGAAATATCGGAAATCAGGGTAAACCACCTCATACGCAACGCCATGAAACTCACCGACCGTTACCGCATGATGAAAAAGGCCGGAGCTTCAATGGATGAAATCAAGAAAGCCTTCAGCACGCCCCGCGAGATGAAGATATTCAGCTATGCCGGCCCCCTTGACACGGTGATGACCCCGATGGACTCCCTGCTGCACCAGAAGAAGTTCCTGCGCACCGGATTCATGGCCATGGACCCCGTAAACGGCCAGGTGAAAGCATACGTAGGAGGCCCCAACTTCTCTTACTTCCAGTACGACATGGTCTCGCAGGGTCGCCGTCAGATAGGTTCGACAATGAAACCGTTCCTCTACACCTATGCGATGGAGGAAGGCTTCACCCCATGCTCCATGTTCAGCAACACCCAGCCGGTGTTTACCGACGAACTCGGCCGCACCTGGGCTCCCCGCAACTCCGGCAGCGCGCGTGTGGGAGAGGACGTGGATCTGCGCTGGGCGCTCACCAACTCCAACAACTGGATTTCGGCACGCCTCATAAGCCAGCTTTCTCCCGAAGAACTCGTGAGAACCATCCAGAACTTCGGAGTGACCTCAAAGCTCGATCCTGTTATGTCACTTTTTCTCGGACCGGCCGACATTTCCGTGAAAGAAATGGTGAGCGCATATACCGCCTTCGCCAACAAAGGCATGCGCGTGGATCCGATTTTTGTAACCTCAATCACCGATTCAAACGGCAACATCATATCTGAATTCACCCCGCGCCACACGGAGGTTATCTCCGAAACAGCCTATTGGCGTATCCTTTCCATGCTTCTCGGTGTAGTTGATTCCGGTACCGGCAACCGCATACGCCGCGCGCCCTATAACCTCACGGCCCAGACCGGAGGCAAAACCGGAACCACCAACTACAATGCCGACGGATGGTTCATGGCTTTCACCCCCCGTCTGGTGGCCGGGACCTGGGTGGGAGGCGAAGAGCGCTTCATCCACTTCAACGGCATGGCCAACGGACAGGGCGCTTCCATGGCCCTTCCCATCTATGGTCTGTTCATGAAGAAAGTATATGGCGATTCATCGCTTCCTTACCGCCAGACAGACCGCTTTGAATTCCCGGCCAACGTAGACCTCTGCTCAAGCGAATTCTCAGATTCCACTCCTGAAGACGCCTCTGCCGACATTTCCATGGGAGAGGACGTATTCGAATAATCCTTTTTACGTAAAAACAAATAAAACCATATAATCAGATGAAATTCAGTGTCTCCAGCAAAACGCTCTATGCTTTTGCATCTGCAGTCAGCAAGGTTATCAACGCCAAGAACCCTATGGCTATCCTCAACAACTTCCTTTTCACCCTTGAAGGCGATACCCTCACCGTCAAGGCGGCCGATATGGAAAACTCGCTTGTGGGACGCCTGAACGTGACAGAAGCCCAGGGCGACGGTTCTTTCTGTCTTGACGCCCGCA
Source organism: Paramuribaculum sp. (assembly GCA_009775605.1). Taxonomy (GTDB): domain Bacteria; phylum Bacteroidota; class Bacteroidia; order Bacteroidales; family Muribaculaceae; genus Paramuribaculum. The sequence goes on along the minus strand of VSPV01000044.1, from coordinate 15,748 downwards.
GAATAGTGGAACTTCTCAAGGAGCTTCCCGATCAGGGCATTCTGTTTGAAATCAAGGAAGAAACACTTGAAGTAAAGATATCTTATTCCAACGGCGTTTACAACACCATGGCCATATCCGGCGCGGAATATCCCGGTGAAAAGCCAGAGGAAAACGGCATAAAAGAGACTTTTGTGGCCGGAACCGCCGACGTGATACATGGCATCGAAAACACTCTTTTTGCCGTGAGCACCGACGAAATCCGCCCGCAGATGATGGGTATTCTCTGGGACGTGCGTCCCGATTCGGTGATTTTCGTCTCCACCGATACCCGAAAGCTGGTGAAATACACCAATTCAGCTATAAAACCCGGTGTGACCTGCTCTTTCATACTGCCGGTTAAAGGCGCAACCGTGCTAAAGAATGTATTCTCTAAAGAGGACGAAATCAAAATCACCGTCAGCCCCACCGCGGTATTGTTTGAATCGGAATCGTTCACTTTCGACTGTCGCCTGATAAAGGGCAATTTCCCTCCTTACGACCGTGTGATTCCTTCCACCAACTCATATATCCTCACCGTCGACCGTCTGTCGCTGCTCACGGCCGTAAGACGTGTGGCTGCGTTCGGCGACGAAGGAGGCGGCCTCATCCGTATGCGCCTCAGCGCCAACTCCGTGGAGCTCAACGCCTGCGACAACAGCTTCGGTACATTCGGCAAAGAGGAAGTGCCCTGCGATTACACCGGTAAAGAACTCACGATAGGCTTCGGCAGCCAGTATCTCGTGGAGATTCTTTCCACCCTCTCCACCCCCGATGTCGTAATCAAGCTCGCCGATCCCTCGCGCCCGGCCCTCTTCCTCCCCGGAGAGAACGACCCTGAGAGCGAGCTGCTGATGATTCTCATGCCGATGAACATTGTAGACTGATCCGCTGATGGAACTGAAACTCACAAGACCAATAGTGTTCTTCGATCTGGAGACTACCGGCACCAACATCACCCACGACCGCATCGTGGAGATTTCCCTTATAAAAGTGATGCCCGACGGCACAGAGATTGAACGCACACGCCGCATAAATCCCGAGATGCCGATTCCGGCAGAGGCGACAGCCATACACCATATCACCGACGAGGACGTGTGCGGCGAACCCACATTCCGTCAGGTTGCCAAATCGCTGGCCGAACTCTTCAGCGGTTGCGACATCGCCGGATTCAATTCCAACAGATTCGACATTCCGATGCTTCTGGAGGAATTCAACCGTGTAGACGTCCCCATCGACATCCATACGGCCCGTTTTGTGGATGTGCAGACCATATTCCACAAACGTGAGCCCAGAAACCTCACCGCGGCCTACAGATTCTACTGCGGAGGCGACCTTGAGGCAGCCCACTCGGCCAATGCCGACACAAGAGCCACGCTCGAGGTACTCAAGGCCCAGCTCGACCGTTACCCTGATCTGCCCAACGATGTGAACGCGCTTTCCGACTATTCGTCGCACAACCGCAACGTTGACTTCGCCGGCCGTCTCATTTACGACGACAACAATGTGGAGATTATCAACTTCGGCAAGCACAAAGGGTGTCCGGCCGAAGAGGTTCTCAGAAAAGAACCGGGCTACTATAGCTGGATAATGCAGGGTGACTTCCCTCAGAACACCAAAGACGCATTCGCACGAATAAGGCTTCGCATCGACCAGGCCAAGAATAAGAAATCATGTTAAAAGGCAAACATATAGTCCTCGGAATAACAGGCGGCATCGCGGCATACAAGTCTGTGACTCTTCTGCGGCTTCTTGTCAAGAGAGGAGCTGAAGTGCAGGTCGTGATCACCCCTTCCGGAAAAGAGTTTATCACCCCCGTCACACTTTCGGCTCTGAGCGGGAAGCCAGTGATATGCGATTTTTTCACGGCCAATACCGGCGAATGGCACAGCCACGTGGACATAGGCCTGTGGGCCGACGCCATGGTAATAGCCCCGGCCACAGCCTGCACAATAGGCAAAATGGCCCACGGCATCGCCGACAATATGCTGGTCACCACCTATCTCTCGGCGAAAGCCCCGGTGTTTGTGGCTCCGGCCATGGATCTTGACATGATGGCCCATCCGTCGACAACCGCCAACCTCGCCCTGCTCCGCTCTTACGGCAATCATATAATCGAACCGGCTGAAGGCGAACTCGCAAGCCATCTTACCGGACGCGGACGCATGGAAGAACCGGAGCGTATCGTGGAAGTGCTCGACGAGTTTTTCTCGCGCAAGCAGCCCCTTGCCGGGAAAAAAGTGCTGGTTACCGCCGGCCCTACCTACGAGCGAATAGACCCGGTGCGTTTCATAGGCAATTTCTCCACCGGAAAGATGGGCTATGCCATAGCCGATGCCGCCGCGCGCATGGGTGCGGAAGTCACTCTCGTGAGCGGCCCAGTCTCAGTCAAGGCTTCTGAAAAAGGGGTGACGACCGAACATGTGGAATCGGCGCGGGAGATGCTCGCCAGCTGCCAGAAAGCATGGCCAGAGACCGACATAGCCATAATGTGCGCCGCAGTGGCCGATTATGCACCGGCGAATCCCTCCGGCACCAAAATCAAACGTGAGGGAAACGAACCTCCGCAGATTACCCTGGTCAAGAATCCAGATATAGCCGCCACTCTCGGCGCGGAGAAACGTCCGGGGCAGATTCTCGTGGGCTTCGCCCTCGAGACCGACAGCGAGGAATCCAACGCAGTAAAAAAACTTCACAGCAAGAATCTCGACATGATCGTGCTGAACTCCCTCCGCGACCCTCAGGCTGGCTTCGGCACGGACACAAACAAAATCACCATCTTCCGTCAGGGAGCAGAGCCTCTGCGCTTTCCCGTGAAGTCAAAGCGCGAAGTGGCCGTAGACATTCTTGACGAAATCATAAAATTACACTGACCCAACTGATGAACCTCGCCCGGATTGCACTCACTGTTCTTGCGGCCGTTTTTACGGCCGCGGGTGTCTTGGCGCAGGAACTTGACTGTAAGGTAGAGGTTAACACTGACCAGCTGTCGGACACCCGTGAGGAGATTTTCACAGAGCTGCAGCAGACTGTAAGCGATTACATGAACCACACCCGGTTCACAGACACGAAGTTCGCAGTTAACGAAAGAATCGGATGCCGTCTCTTCCTCACCGTCACGGGTTATAACGACGGTGTGGTTTCAGGCGAGCTTCAGGTGCAGTCGGTGCGCCCGGTTTTCAACAGCTCCTATAATTCCACGCTGCTCAACATCAAGGATGAGCACATCGCATTTCCTTTCCGTCCGGCGGACCGCCTGACGTTTTCGGAAACCACCGTGGAGAGCAATCTCACGGCGCTCCTCGATTTCTATGCCTATCTCATATTGGCTCTTGACTTCGATTCATTCTCTCCCCGCGGAGGCCAGCCGTATGTAGAACGCATGGCCTCCATAGTGCAGCAGGCCCAGGCAAGCGGTTCAAGCGGATGGCGCATGTTTGACGACAACCGAAACCGCGCGGCCATAGCCGAGGCCCTTTCAGCCGCCGCACCGGCTGCCCTGCGCGACATGAGCTATGAATATCATCGCAACGGACTCGACGTAATGTCCCTGAGCCCAGACAAAGGCCGCGACGCCATTACATCGTCACTCGCCACGCTGAGCAAGGTCAATGAAATGGCTCCTTTTTCGGTAGCGCTGACAATGTTCCACGACTCAAAACTCGACGAACTGATAAACGTCTACAGCCGCGGAGCGGAAAGCGAGCGTAAACGGGCCTACGAAATACTTGAAAATATTTATCCGGCTGAGAACGCCAGGCTCTCGGCTATTCTCCACCCCTCCAATCCAGAATAAAATGCTGAAGTCTCTCCATATATCCAACTATGCCCTGATAGATTCGCTTGATATCGAATTTGACAGCGGCCTGAACATCATTACCGGCGAGACCGGTGCCGGTAAGTCCATTATTATCGGCGCGCTGTCAATGCTGCTCGGCGGACGCACCGACACCAAAGCCATACGCCGTGAAGACATGAAATCGGTGATAGAAGGCACTTTCAGCCTGTCACCCACCACACCGTTGGCAGATATTCTTAAAGGGGCCGACGTGGATTTCGACCCCACCACGTGTATTCTCCGGCGCGAGATTTCTCCCGGTGGCAGATCAAGAGCCTTCATCAACGATACCCCTGTGAATCTCACTCTGCTACGGGAAGTAGGACTGCATCTGGTCGACATTCACTCACAGCATCAGAACCAGCTTCTTGCAACACCCGATTTTCAGCTCAATGTAATCGACGCCCTTGCCTCCAACCAACAGTTGCTCGAGGAATATGGCAAACTCTACTCCTCCTTCCGTGAGGCTCTCCATAAGCTCAAGGTCTTCAAGGCAGGAGTGGAGCGCGACAAGGCAAACGCCGATTTCATGCAGTTCCAGCTTGAACAGCTCGAAGAACTTAATCTCCACCCCGGCGAACTTGACACGCTCGAACAGTCGCGCGACCAGCTCGCCGATTCCACGCGTGGCAAGAGCCTGGCAAACGAAGCCCTTGAGGCTCTGAAAACCGGCGACAGCAATATACTTTCGCTTATAGAAACGGCCCGCGACGCCATAGCTGATCTGGAAACCTATACCGAAAGTGTCCGCAACCAGAATCTACTTGACAGGCTGGAATCGGCAAGTATAGAGCTTAACGATATAGCCGAGACTGTTGAGACAATCGACGCCTCCATTCTCGTTGACCCCTCGGAACTTGAGATTGCCGATGCCCGTATAACCGAAATAAGGGCCATGATGAGGAAACATGGCGTGGAAACCGAATCGGAGCTGATTGCGATACGCGACCGGCTTGAACACCGCTTGAGTCATCTCGCGGAAGCGGATTCTCTTGCCCTGCGGCTTGAGACACAGGCCAAGCGCGCCAAATCGCGCGCACGGGAACTGGCCCGCACCATTTCCGAACGCCGTTCGGAGGCAGCCCATGATTTCGGAGAGAAGCTGATAGAAACCGCACGCCCCCTTGGCATGAAAAATCTTCAGGTAAACATTGCGGTCGAGCCCTCCGAACTCGGCCCCACGGGAATGGACTCCGTGGAATTCCGGTTTGCCTTCAATAAGAACCAGGAACCCATACCGGTAGGCGGAGCGGCCTCGGGAGGCGAGATATCGCGCATAATGCTCTCCATAAAGTCCATTATCGCCAACCGCATAGAACTTCCGTCAATCATATTCGACGAAGTTGACACTGGAGTGTCGGGCGACGTAGCCAACCGTATGGGCCTGATGATGCTTGACCTTGCCACCGGACTGCAGGTGATAGCCATTACTCATCTGCCTCAGGTAGCCGCTAAAGGCAAAGTGCATTTCAAAGTGTTTAAAGAGGATGACGACCTATCAACCCACACCCGCATGGAACGCCTGACCCCGGAAAGGCGAATCGACGAGCTGGCACTGATGCTGTCAGGTTCGCCCGACGACGAATCGGCGCGACATACCGCCGGAAAACTCTTAGGGCTTTCCTAAACTATTTCCCCTCCTGTTTTTCTAATATAAAATACCCTAAATAATGCAACCAAACGATTACATCTTCGGTCTGAGAGCTGTGATGGAAGCCATCGAGGCCGGTAAAGAAATAGACAAGCTGTTTGTACGGAAAGACCTTTCGGGGCCTCTTGCAACAGAACTTCTTGCCCTCGCGCGCGAAAACAGGCTCGTGGTGCAGCGTGTGCCCGAGGAGCGTCTCAACCGCATCACCCGCAAGAACCATCAGGGCGTGATAGCCATGATGTCGGCCATCACCTATCATTCCATCGACAATCTCGTACCCGAGCTTTTCGAGGCCGGAGTACTTCCCTTTGTGATAGTGCTCGACGGCATCACTGATGTGAGAAACTTCGGTGCCATAGCCCGTACGGCCGAGTGCGCGGGAGCCGACGCCATAGTGATTCCCGAGCACGGCAGCGTGAGTGTTGGAGGAGACGCCGTAAAGACCTCAGCCGGCGCGCTGATGCATCTGCCGGTTTGCCGCGAACGCACCACCCTGTCGGCGGTGAAGCGCCTGCGCCAGTCAGGCTTCAACGTAGTGGCCGTTTCGGAGAAAGCCGACATCAATTATACCACGGCCGACTATACCGTGCCGACAGCCCTTGTGCTCGGCGCCGAGGACACCGGCATCAGTCCGGAAGTGCTGAAAGAGTGCGACACATTCGTATCCATTCCCATGTTCGGCCACATAGGGTCGCTGAACGTATCCGTCGCTGCCGGTGTTCTTATGTACGAAGTTGTCCGGCAGCGACTGAAAGCCAATCTCGAAGTAATCTGACCCGGACTCCTCCAGACACTTCCTTCTCATTAAAACCATCCAAACCAAATACCTGACTGATGAAACGTTACATAAACTATCTTCTGATTCTTTCTTTCCCATTCATGTCGTGTACGGCCTATGCCCAGCAGCAACGACTTGAATCAGCCCCCGTAGTAAATCCTGTGATTCCCTCCAAAGTGGAATTTGCAGGGAAAGCCGTAAAGCTTGACCGTCCCGACCTCTGGGAACGCTACGACCGGGAACTGACGTCGATGGTCTACACCCACGGCAACACACTCCTCACCATCAAACGCGCCAACAGATATTTCCCCGTAATAATGCCCATACTGAAGGCCAACGGCGTTCCTACCGATCTTGCTTACCTGGCTTGCATCGAGAGCTATCTCAATCCACGCGCTTACTCTCCCGCAAAGGCTGCCGGTTTCTGGCAGTTCATACCCTCGGCCGGAAAAGAGTACGGCCTTGAAATCAACGACTACGTTGACGAACGCTACAATCTTGAAAAAGCCACGGCAGCCGCCGCCCGCTATCTCAAATCAAGCTACAACCGTTTCGGCAACTGGGAATCGGCCGCCGCATCCTACAATACGGGAGTGGCCCGTGTGAGCCGCGAACTCGAGGCACAGCAGGCATCCAGCGCCTTGGATCTTTATCTGGTAGAGGAAACCTCGCGCTATATGTTCCGTCTTCTGGCCATGAAGGAGATTATGGAGCACCCCGCTAAATATGGCTTCAATCTCACGGCCGACCAGCTCTACCAGCCGCTCGAATACAAGACGGTGACTGTGGATTATCCTGTGGAAGACTGGCCTACATGGGCACAGGAACAGGGTATAAACTACCTGATTCTGCGCGACAACAATCCCTGGATACGCGCCAAATCGCTTCCAAACAAAACGGGCAAAGCCTACAAGGTGCTGATTCCCACCAAAGCATCCCTGCAGAGAACCACCGACCCGTCCAAACTTAAAGTCTTTGACCATAACTGGATTAATGAAAGATAAGGAGCATACTGAAAAGTTCGAGGAAAACATCGTGACCGATGGCCCGCTCGACACTCTTGAGGTTTATGGCGCGAGAGTCAATAACCTCAAGAACATCGACGTGAGCATACCGCACAATGCCCTCACCGTCATAACCGGTCTGAGCGGCAGCGGCAAGTCATCCCTGGCATTCGACACCATCTATGCCGAGGGCCAGCGACGCTATATAGAAACATTCAGCACCTACGCCCGCAACATGCTTGGCAATCTCGAGCGTCCCGACGTAGACAAAATCACCGGACTGAGTCCGGTAATAGCCATCGAGCAGAAAACCGTAAACCGCAACCCGCGAAGCACCATCGGCACCACTACGGAAATCTACGACTTCCTGCGACTGCTCTATGCCCGCATCGGTCAGGCCGTGAGCTATCTCTCGGGCGAACCGATGGTAAAATACACCGAGGAGAAAATCCTTGACCTGATTCTCACCAAATTCGAGGGTAAGAAAATCTACATCCTCGCTCCCCTTGTGAAAAACCGCAAGGGCCATTATAAAGAGCTTTTCGAATCCCTCCGTAAGAAAGGCTACCTGACCGTGAGAGTGGACGGCGAACTCCGCGAAATCACTCCCGGCATGAAGCTCGACCGCTACAAGAACCATTCCGTGGAGCTTGTGATAGACCGTCTGAAGGCCTCGGCCAAGGATACCACCCGTCTGCGCGAAACCGTGGATGAAGCATTGCGTCAGGGCGAGAAGCAGATGATGATCTACGATGTGGACGCCGACGCCGTAAGCCATTACTCGCAGCAGCTCATGGATCCCGCCACGGGCCTCAGCTACCGCGAACCCGCTCCCCACAACTTCTCGTTCAACTCACCGCAGGGCGCGTGTCCCCGCTGCAAAGGCCTCGGCTATGTCAACGAGGTCGACCGCGAGAAGGTGATGCCCGACCCGTCGCTTTCCATACACGCCGGCGGAATCGTGCCGCTGGGGAAATATCGCAACCCCATGATATTCTGGCAGATTGAGGCCATACTAAAGAAATATGGCCACACTCTCAAGACGCCGATATCCGAGATAAGTGAAGATGCGCTCAACGACATCTTCGACGGCACCGACGAACGGCTGGTGATTGAAAACGGCACCATGTCAATGAACAACTACTTCCTGACCTATGAGGGCCTTGTGAAGTATCTGGAGATGCAGCGCGATGACGATGCCGGAGCGGCCGCACGCAACTGGAGCGAACAGTTCTTCTCCAAGGTTGAGTGCCCCGAATGCCACGGACAGCGCCTCAACCGCGAGGCTCTTCATTTCTTTGTCGACGGAAAGAACATCGCCGAACTCACCCGCATGGACATCGGCGAGCTTTACCGGTGGGCCTCCACATTCGAGCAACGACTGTCGCCGACTCAGGCTCTGATAGCTCGCGAAATAGTAAAGGAAATACGCACACGCCTGTCGTTTCTGGTGGACGTAGGCCTTTCTTACCTCTCGCTCGACCGCCGTTCGGCCACACTGTCGGGCGGAGAAAGCCAGCGCATAAGACTCGCCACGCAGATAGGCTCGGAGCTTGTAAATGTGCTCTACATTCTCGACGAGCCGAGTATCGGCCTGCATCAGCGCGACAATCACCGTCTTATCACGTCGCTGAAAAAGCTGCGCGACGCCTCCAATTCCATAATAGTGGTGGAGCACGACAAAGACATGATGCTGGAGGCCGACTATATAGTGGACATCGGTCCCAAAGCCGGCCGAAAGGGAGGTGAAGTGGTGTTCCAGGGTACTCCCGCCAAGATGCTTGAGACCGCTACTCTCACCGCATCATATCTAACGGGAAGCAAAAGCATAGAGATTCCCGCGCAGAGACGTCCCGGCAACGGAAAGTTCCTGAAACTCGAAGGCGCATCCGGCCACAACCTCAAGAATGTGGACCTTACGCTCCCGCTGGGCACCCTCACCTGTGTGGCAGGCGTGTCGGGCAGCGGAAAGTCATCGCTGGTCAACGCCACCCTGCAGCCCATCCTCTCGCGCCGCTTCTACCGCTCGCAGCAGCAACCGCTCCCCTACCGTCAGCTGCTCGGAATTGAGAACATAGATAAAGTGGTGACCGTCGACCAGACTCCTCTCGGCCGTTCACCCCGCTCCAATCCCGCCACCTACACCGGTGTGTTCTCCGACATCCGCAACCTTTTCGTGAATCTGCCGGAAGCCAAAATAAGAGGCTACCGGCCCGGACGCTTCTCTTTCAATATCTCGGGAGGGCGGTGCGACGCCTGCAACGGCAACGGCTACCGCACCATAGAGATGAATTTCCTGCCGGATGTGCTCGTGCCCTGCGAGGTGTGCGGCGGTAAACGCTACAACCGCGAGACACTCGAGGTGCGCTTCAAGGGCAAATCCATAGCCGACGTGCTGGACATGACCATAAACCAGGCCGTGGAATTCTTCGAAGCCGTCCCCTCCATCCTGCGAAAGATCAAAGTGCTTCAGGACATAGGCCTCGGCTATATCAAGCTCGGTCAGCCTTCATCAACCCTCTCGGGAGGCGAGAACCAGCGTGTGAAACTCGCTGCGGAACTATCGAAACGCGACACCGGCAAAACCCTCTTCATACTCGACGAACCCACTACCGGCCTTCATTTCGAGGACATACGCGTGCTTCTCGACGTATTCAACCGTCTCGTCGACAAAGGAAACACCGTATTGGTCATAGAGCATAATCTTGATGTGATAAAATGCGCCGACTATGTGATAGACATGGGTCCCGACGGTGGCAGCGAAGGCGGCCGCATAATAGCCGCCGGAACCCCTGAGGAAATCGCCGCCGGCAATTCCCCCACCGCCGAATTCATCCGCGCCGAACTCAATGCCGGGTAGACAGGAATGTATTCATCGCTCTGCTGCCGAAGATATTTCAATAGCAACTTCCTCGGAAGATTTTGTTTGAATAAACATTTCAGTCACCCCGGCACATAATCCGGAAAGCCCGAGGAAGATATGAAATCCCTTATCGCTTGTAAACTTTGATGCAGACCAGTCCATCAATGCGTCAAATCCGCTGCCAACAATATTCTGATCTTGAATTGGGAGCAACAAAGCGATGAATATGATTCCCAATACGGGTGCTATCATGTATAGTTTATTGGTATGCCATGTTTCTTTCCATAATCGGTAACCCATGAAAAGAACAAGAACGGCGAGCGCTATTTTCTCAAAGCCGAGCATAATTCCTACTGTTCCGATTATATTGGCACCTCCAAACATAAAGAAGGCAAGAGCAAATCCTGCAACCATCCAAGTTTCTTTCATCCCTCTCACAGAAGGTGGCAACATGCCGAATATCAGAAGAAGTGCGAAAATCACATTCTGTTTCCATGCCGCACCTTCAAGAATTGCAGCTCCAAAGATATCAACTCCACTGAGAGCGATAATTCCCATTGCAATTAAAAAAATGGGAAAAATAAGATGATCATAATTTTTCATATTCATATATTTTTATCTATTTTATATTGACCGACAGGGAGAAACCGCGATCGGTATCGGCACCGGGGAAATTGGCGCGGATCCATTGTGCCTGTTTTGACTTGTTGCCCATCAGTTGCGAATAATATCCGGTCTCAGATGACGAGCACTCGATTACTCTCGTGAACGGTTTGGGGCCGTTCATCAGGAAAACCCCTTTGATTGTTACCTTTGCCATATTGTTGTCTATTTTTATGATTTATGGTCATGTTCATACAGCGTTTCCGCTATGCTTTTGGAAATGGGTAGACCGGTCTCATGTTCTATCCACAGCCATTGGCCGTTTGGATTGCATTCTAAAAACACATAGTCTCCTTTCGGCGTGACTATGAAGTCAAAGCAACCAAAATTCAAATGAAGCCGTTTAAGGAATGCCACACAAAAATCAGAAATTGATTTTGGCAAATAGAATTTGCTGTGTCGCATTCCGAAATCCAGACCTTGACGCCAATCTGTCCCGCCGGATTCCGGCCGCATTGCCTGAGAATCAATTTTACAGGAAAAGACATTTTTGTCAACTACGGTAATGCGTAGTTCAAAAGCCTTTTCGATATAATTCTGCACATAGCTCACCGTCTGTGAAAAAGCGTCTTCGTCCAATGCCAGCAATGCATCTGTCGGTACTGCCTGCGTGTAAAGCACATGCTCGCGCATTTCATCATTAAACCAAATATTGTCATTGTCTATCGACTTTAGACATACTTTATCGTGGTTGCGACAGAATGTCTCGAGTGCAGCCCTGTTATTAGTGAAGCATGTATCGGGTGTAGGCATTCCTAAACTCCTCGCAATCCTCTGTTGAAGCATCTTGGATGCCGAGCTGCGGTCGTATAAATGATGACCGAGACAAAATCTATCGCCAAGGTAGTAAAGGAGAAAAGACAGAAATCCATGCGCTTCCTTGAGATTATGTCTGTTTATCTCAGGCTTGTTGACACATCGCAATTCAGCGGGAACAAGCGGACGCCGTTCCCACACCGAATTGATTTCATGTCCGAATGCTTCGAGTCCTGTATGTCGGTTCTTTATGCGGAAATCGTCGCCCCGGATGGAATCACATACCCACTCGAAGTCATAGTCGGAAAGCAATGACTCTGTGTTAAGGCGGAAGAACGGGCTCCCTATTCTCTCAAGATGCTCAATAACTGGAGTCGGATGAATATCTTCCTTATTTGTGACAATAAGAATCATTTTACTGATTTGGTATCATCGGCAGCATTCTTTGCATCACTTGCAGTTACATAGCCGGTTGATCCGCTTTTCTTTCTTGTTGACTCGCGGTGGATGCTTTTGGTGCTGACCGTTCTCATATCGTATTCCGTTACCTGACGGAAATAGTCATACATTGGGGTTTCGACTTCCATCTCCTTGATTGGAGAGGATGGGGTGAAATTCATAATAGGCGGCATACTGTGTGTTAATGCCGTAAATCGAGTTGCGTTCATAATTATTAATATTTAGTTGATTTTCGATGTTTATATGTCCCACAGCGTATCGTCCTGTCCGAGCCGTTGTTGCACAGCGGATAAATCCGCCAGGTTTTTGAACGGACTTTGAGCGGCAAGCGAATTGATACTCCCTAAAGTGGCGGCCATAAGGTCACTGTCTCCTGATGCGATAGCTTTGTCAAGGACTGCGAAATAATTATCAAACAGTTCGGCACGTTCGTCGAATGTCTTGTTAAGGTAGTCGGACAGCAAATTGGATATCGCATTGATTCTTGTCACCTCAACTTCCATGCGTGATCTGATTTCAACACGTTTTGTTTCCTCTATCTGGCATACCTGAACTGCTTTTGCAATTTCAGTTCCCATTATAGACAGAGCAGATATTGCGTCAGTAGGCGTCCTTAATGCAGCTGGAATTTCCACGGCCGATTGTTCACAGTTTGATACTTCGATTCCATACGAGGATTCAATCGGTTCGCTCTCGGAGAAGGCTTCAAGAGTTTCGCCTGATTGAGGAAATGCTGTTTTCGCAATTTCAGCAAGCTTCGCTTCCTTGTTGATTACAGAAGAATCTCCTTTTATGACTTCAGACGCATTTTTCAATGTGTCAAGACCATTCCTGACTTTATTGGATATATCCATTGCTTTTTCTCCAATGGATTGCGCCGATTCTACCGCCTGTGATATACCCTTTGCAATTCTGTTCCAATCCATCGTCATAGATTCTTATTTAAAACTTTTTCCGAAGAAAGAGCCACGGCATTTAAGCCGTCATTCAGTCCCCCGTTTTCGTCAATCAGAGGAGTCTGACACAATTGGCTTGTCGATTTCACAAGAAGAGCCGCTTTCTGAAAAGCCTTGACATGTTCTATGTTTAGAGAGTCGAAATCATCGGCTACTTCCTCAAGAAAATCAAGCGCATCAGAGCACCTTGTTTCAAGCCGTATTGTCAAAGTGGCTATTTCATCACTGCGGCGCACTATCATTTTCATCAGCTCGCATGCCGCCAATGTCTTTGCCTCCCAGACTTTGACATCGGCCAGATATTGAGTTGCCTCGGTATGTTTCTGAGAGTAGTATACCGAAGCTATGGTCGCAACAGTGGTAAGAATGGTAATCCCCGCAGCTGCGGTCCCTAACATTGCCATTCGGGAAGCCCCGACTGCAACACCACCTCCCCCGGAAGCGACACTGCCACCTCCAAGCCATGCCATTGTGGCCTTTTCAGCCGCGGCACCACTCAATTGTTTTATCGCTGTGCCTGTTGATGCAGCCGCCAGTTTCTGAACTCCCCATTTTAAAGCAACTTGGGAACCATATGCCGCAGCTACGGCAGCTGACATTCCGATGCCTGCCGTTGTAACCATCTTTCGCTGATTTATAGCCACAACCTCCATCTCTTTAAATTCCTCTTGAGACATATCAATCCGGCTGAGCATTTCATACTCTTTGTCTCGGACTCCCTGATTCATGCGCTCAACAATTTTTATGAATCGTCCCACTGTTTTTTTAAGAGCATCAAGGCGTATCTGACCCATATATTGCAGGCGGTCATTTGCAAGGTAGCGAACCTTTTCCACCTCAGTCTCAACATTACGTACGATATTATCTGCCTCTTCCCGATTTTCTTTAGCAGACTGATAGTGGTTGTAGGCATTTATACCAGTCATATCTTTAGCTGCATCAACTAAAAAAACTCCTGTAGCTGATGCCATCCCCTTCAGTTTGGTATAATCCCCTTCACCCGCCTCTGTGAGCGATTCCCCTATGTATGAGACTCCCTCACCGATGCCTTTGGCGGCATCGGATGCGATTCCGGCCACGCTGTTGCCAACTTTGCCGGCAATATCACTCGTTGTATTGCATACTCTGGATGCCATCTCTGAGGTATATGACATAGCTGTATTTGCAGCTTCTTCCATACTTTCAGCTGCGGAATCGGCTATTTCTTTGGCTTTCTTCGTTATATTATCGAATAATCCCATAATCCTTCATTTTATATTTAATGAGACAGGGTGGTTATCTTTCCATTTGATAAATTTATTGAGCCAAAGATATTGGTCAGAATATATCCATCAAATCATCCACAATATCTGTGACGCCCCAACTCGAATCGTCCTTGCTCTTTCCCACAGTCTTTTGTTTTTTGGGGGAGTGCTTCTTTGGTTGAGAGTCTTTTTCATTGGGTGAAAAATCCACTGATTCCTTAACAGATTCGATTGCCGACTTAACAGCCGATTCAGCAAGTTTTTGCGCCCTATGGGCAACATTATCAAATAGTCCCATATTATTAAATATATTTTATTAGCTTGTCAATCCATTTGATTACTGACGCTCTGGCCCGATCGTTTGATGGAAGTTGTTCCAGTAAAGAACCTTCTGTGACACCATAATTTGATATAGGGAGTTCACGCCACCAAGTGCCGTAACGTCTGGCACCTTTGAAACTGGTTTTCAATGTTTGCGAAAAGTCACAGTCATCTTCTTTGGCTGCTTCTACTATATATTTTCCCTTTTTACGATACACTGAAATAACTACGGGTGAATCCGAAGATGTCAGTTTGAACGAATCCGTGCCATTTTCAAGATGCCAACCATCCCCTTTCAGTCGCTTGGTTATTTCATCCCATCCGGGCACTGTCTTGGCTGCTATATCTGCATCCTCCCGTTCATCTTCTATTGTCTGTGTCTTTTTCTGTTCCTCGGTCGGTTCCTCTGTGCTGCCGGAAATAGCCTTTTCAAATTCCTGCAATTTCTTAGAGTCAGCGTTATAAGTCTCACCGTATAACTCTTCGCGAAACAGGCATGCTATCTTATTTAGCGACCAGACCAATGACCGGACTTCAGCATCCTCCCCTGCATCTTTTATTATGGCGGTGATGTTTTCATCAATGGAATCAATAATATTCGCACTGCAATGCATGCGAATTGCCATAGCATTGAAGATGACCTCTTTTTTGGTGATTTCATTAGATTCAGTAACATATTTACGCAAAGAATCGAGGAATGCGTTATATGAGATGAGTTTCTGCTTGAAAATCTCCACATCTTTCTCTTGTTCCCGTTGTTGATTTAGCATTGCCGCCTGCTGCTTGGCTTGTCCTTTGAAAAGGAAAAATGTGGCAAACACTGTCATGGCAACTCCAAGAACGGCACCTATAATAGTCATAGGCAGATCGTGTGTATCTGAAATGGTGAAGGTTACAATGACAATACCAAGGATGGCTATGGCAAAAGACCATCCCCATAACTGTTCGGACAGTGAACCCATTCGCTTGGCAAACTTGCCGCTCATAATATTAATATTACCGCCGGGCTCACCACATTGGCATTAGATTGGTTTATAAAAAAAGCGTGAGAGCCGTACTTGTCGCCCGTCCCGCTTGTTGAGGCCTTCGCATTGCCCGGATTAGTAGAACGAGCAAACAACGCGGTCTAATGGACATTTTGGGTGATGAAAAGGGCCAGAAAAATCACTAATGGACATATCGGGTGATAAACCATAA
>VSPV01000043.1 GCA_009775605.1 Paramuribaculum sp. | reverse complement strand
GGCTTCATGAACAGCTCCATCGAGATTGCCACCGCATAATAGAGTATCAGGATGACAAGAAGGGAAATGAAAATTTCTCCGAATACCATATGGCAGTTATATTACAGCGGTTAATGATTGCGTCTCCTGTCCGGGATAAGGCATGAAGCGGAGTCCGAGCCTTACACCGTTATGTTCCCTCACAGGGCTTCGCTTTATTTCCTCGGTATAGTAGATTGTGTTGCTCCCCTGAATGACTGTGTACCCGGCCTTTTTCAGCCGGTGCCTGAGTCTTATCCTATGGGGGTTGCTGACAACTTTCATATTGGAGACCTGAGGGAGACCGAATGTGATTCGGCGTCTTTCGCGCCGGATCAGCTCGGTGCGTCGCCGGGATATGAAGCGGGATATTTCCTCGGGCCTGCGCTCCAGCCCCTGTTCAGCGACAATACGCTGCACGGTGCGTCTGGAGATATTGGCGAGTTTCGCCAGCTCCGCATAAGAGAGCCGGGAATAATTCTCGACCACGAGGCGTATTGTCTCATCCCGCAGCCGAGATGTCTGTTTTTCAAGGCCGAGTTCCCTTGCCTTTGACGCCACGCAACGGCGACAGACACCGAGTTCATCAGCTATGGAGACATTGGTTTCATTCGGGAATCTTTCCGTGAGGATGCCGAGCATCTCTTCAGTCCATGTAATCTTGCTCATATTTATATATTGTTCGGGGCCGAGTCGAGCAGCGACCTGTTGTTTCTTTTATATTGCCTTAACCTGGGCAGGTAGCGGTTCACAAATGTTCTGACGATGGCGTTCACTATGTCCGAGCGGCACTTGCGGTCGATGTCGCAGTCGTCGAGAGAGTCGGCAAGGTCACGGTCGAGCTTGCAGATCATGCGGTCATCCTTTTTCTCCCTGAAATTGTAGAGAGACAGATTTTTCCTGAACAGCTCCCAGTCTTCATCCTCTCCGTCGGGCTGTATCTGTCCGTCGGTACCGGCCTGTGTATCGGCGGGAGCGACCGCAGATCCTTTGTCGGGGACAAGATTGCCGAGGTCTCCGAGAAGGCCGTTGATGTCGGGATAGGTTGAGTCGTTTTTCATTATTGTATGGTTTGGAGGGCGGATATGTCTTTGTAGATAATCTCGAAGGCCGGGGACACGACTATCATCTGTTCGTCCATCTCCGACATGGTGCTGAAACGCTCCATCGTTGCACGTTTCCCGATACGCGGCGTTATTACGGCGTGTCTGGAGAATTTCTCTTCGGTCTCGGCCCACAGAGCTTTTTCTTCGGATGTCCCGACTCTCGGATCATCGAGATTGGGAATCAGATAGTGCCTCGTCTTCATCTGCCGTCCGAGTGACTTGCGCAGCTTCACGATAAGGGCGATGAACACCGCTGTCGAGGGCACCGAAAGGTAGTCGTAATGAAAGGGTGTCAGCAGATAGTCCGTGTTGGCGAACAGTGCCAGCAGTGCCTGGTCTTTCAGGCTCCCGGCTGAATCGAACAATACGAAATCGAAATGTCCGCTGCCACGAATGTTACCGATAAGGGAGATAAGCGCCTTTTCGTTGTTGAGCGAGAATGAATAGACGGCGTAGGGTACCTGACATCCGGAATACACCTCCATGTCGGAAGCTCTCTTCTTGGCGATGGACTGCTGGGGGTCTGTGTCGAACACCGCCACCCGGTGCCCCTTGCTTACAAGGTAGCTCGCAAAGAGGGCGCAGAGTGTTGTCTTGCCGACACCCCCTTTCTGGTTTGCGTATGTGATGATGCAGGTCGGGTCCATTTTCAGCACCTTTAATTGGTTTCATGGCAAAATTATCACCGGCCGATTGCTAAACTGGAAATTCCGAATACTTTTCATTACCACATACTCCCGCTTTTAGATATTCCGGATATGAAATAGTGAAAAACCGAGGTTAAACGCACACGCTGTCACCGGATATGCGTTGCAGTGATGTCATCGTCTCAGGTTGTTCTCATCGTCTATCCTGTCGTAATCTCCCCGGTAGCCGACCTCCCATTCACGTTTCTCGCCATGACCGACACCGGCATCCCTCATGGGTCTTATTCGTGACACTGTTCCGGTTTTCGTTTTAACCGTGGTATTATTTTTGACTGTCTCAGGTTTCCTATACCTTAGTTTCCTTGTATCGAATCCTTCGGCATCAAGGTTTATCAGTATCTTGCTATGGAAATCCACGGCATAGTGTTCGCCGCCGATGTCCCGTATCCTGAATCCCTCTTCGCTGAACCGGCTGCCCGGAATGAAAGTGTCATCGGCGCTGAATATCTGCCGGAGGTCCGACAGCCTGTTGTAATATGTATTATATCTCTTGTCAGAGAGCCGGACCTTATCCACCGCAGTGACTTTCCCGATCCGGCAAAGAAAATCACGCTCGGATTCTGTCGAGGGATTGAAGGACTCCACCCACGCGATGCGGTTGTTCATTTTCAGTGTCTCCCACATGAAGGCCTTGACAGGCCTCGACTCTTTGTTTCTCCAGATGCGGCCTCCCTTTACATAGGCATGATATTTACGGGACAGTCTGTCGTTAAGCTCGACAATACTCATTTTGGGATTGTCGGCCAGAAGCGTGTCGATGAAAGAGTCCATCCGGGCGAAGCGTTCATCGACTGTCGCGAAGTCGAGCAGTTCTCCTATCAGTAGTATCTTTCCTCCGTTCATTACGGATTTGGTGTTGTGGTCGATTATCATGTAGCCATAGGGAGAGTCGCTTTTGCCGAAGAATACGAGGTCTATGCCGAATTTTCTCTTCAGTTCTGCCGTCAGCTCGGCCCTGTCCGCGCTTGAATCCCGGTATTTCCTGAATATGGCCCTGAGCTGGCGACGCCGGTTCTTGTCGAATGTGCGGCTTTCATATCGGCCGGATATTTCTGCAAGTGGTATTCTCATAAGCACGGTGCCGCTCCGTTTTATCGAGACAGTGCCGTTTTTCTCGTAACATTCATATCCCAGGGAGTTCATCAGGGCCTTGAACTGTGTTATGGAGCTGAAACGATAAGACATGGCTTCGGCAAAATCCTCCTTGACCTTTTCCCTGTTATCATTACCGAGCAGCTTGTCTATGACTTTCTGTGAACGCACCCTTTCATGGTTGTGGTCTATCTTTCTGCCGTTCGGCGCTATTCTCGATGTTATTATGTGCAGATGCGTGTTGGCGGTATCGGTATGGGCATACACAAGCATTGGCTGGCCCGGCTCGCCATATCCCATTTCTTTCATGTACTCATGGGCGAAGGCAAGCAGTTCCTCTTCCGTTTTCTCATGCCCCCGGCATGATACGGCCACATGAAACTGTGCCTTCCTTATCCGTGGGTTCCTTGAAGAATAGTTCTGCAAATATGAAACGAGGTCGTTTGCAGTATGCCTGGTGAGCATTTCGACGGCTCCAAAGTTTTTCATCTCCAGCAGATGGGCGACACCCTTGGCTACCTTGCGCTCGTTGTATCCCACGGCATGGAAAGATGTGCTTGATGGAAGAATTGTCGCTATCATGTTACAGTGTCATTATGTGATTATGGGATAATGCCAGTATTCCTTTACAGGGCTATCCGTTTTATCTGCCGTGTGGTAGTCGGTCATTCTGATAATCCGTTGCGCAGACATTCCTTTATTATCCTGTTCAGGGTGTCCTGTTGTGTCAATATCATATTATCGAGGATTCTCCTGGTCTCGTTAATGGATGGCAACACGACCTCTTTATAAAAGGTGGCGGTCAGCAGTCCGGTTACGGCAAGCTCGTTTGCCCTTTTCATTGCCTGGTTCAGATTGCTTCCGGCCCACGAAAGGTCATCGCTGAATTTCCGGCTCGCCGATGCCATCCGGTCGAGGGCTTCCATTCTTGTCCGGGCATTGGTATCGGAAAATTCTTTGAGGGCGGAGCGTATATAGAAGCTGAGGCTGCCAAAGGATGCTGCTTTGGATTTCAGCCCTGCCAGTTCTTCATCGGTCAGCAATATCTCGATTCGGTTGGTTCGTCTCTTCATGTTGTCTGTGATTAAAAACGGCGAGTCGCGAGCCTGTTTTTCTCCGTCCGGCACGGGCGGCAAGTTACTTTTCGGCGGTAAAACTCCGTTTTATCCGGGGAAAAGTACAACTTGCTTAACAAAATCCATAAGCCTGTTTTCCCGCCTGATTATTGGCCGCTAAATTACCTGCCTTTCATGGTTCATGCACAAATTCCGAACACAATCTTGCAGCCGTTTCTTCCAATCATACCCGTATCCGATGATTTCAGTTCCATTTGCAACGATATTGCGAAGATATGGTAACACGGTGTCCTCATATACGCATTACTTCTTTGTCCGATGAACGGATTTAACCGATTATCCGTAGCCTGTTCTATCAGGTACCGATTGGTTTGAATAATGGGATTATGATAAAATCTGATATAAAAATAGTCGCTGTATTATTTGGCTATATCGTTGAGAATTAGTATATTTACATACTCTAAGCATCATTTGTAATGATAATCCAGCACTTCGGTCGCGAGGTGTCGGGAGTATCTTAATCTGTTAAACCCGGTGAATATGTTTGCTCTTCTCCTGATGATATATCTATTGCCTGTATTGGTAGTGCTATGCCTGCTTGTTCGGATAGTGAGATGGTCTGTCGTAATGATACTCCGTATATCCCTTAAACTCATCCGTCGGATACTGAGATTGTCCTGGTGTCTGATATGCTGGCTATGGCATAATGCGATTAACCGGTATCGTGAGTACCGTATGCGTTCCGCTCCCTGAGTGGTTCAAATGGATTTTGGGGACAACAGGGAAATTAAGGTGTGTTCCCTGCTGTGGGATTTATCCTGAAGTTGGCCAAGCTGTCCGCCGAGGCTCCTTTTCGCCGTTACGGATGGCGCCACATCTGACGTCGCGATTGCCGACAGTATTCCCGACACCTGTTCGGACGCTTTTGCCGTCACACATGGGGACACTATTACAGACACTTTTTCCGACACCTTTGGGGACACTTTTACAGACACCCATAAGTCAGCTATGCGGCTCCTTATCTCCAGCCATTTCCCCGAAGTGTCCGAAATTTCGGACACCTTTGCCGCCACCTTTACCGTCAGCTTTGCCGCCACCTTTACAGCCACATTTCAACGCTATGATATACCATGCCAAAGATGGCGAACACTGGTGGAGCGAGCGGCGTTATAATGGAAGAGACAGAAAGACTTATTGTTAAATATTGTTTAATTAGGCGATATTCTCGAAATAATTGTTAAAATTAGAGATGTGACTTTGACAGGTCCAAAATCGGGCGTAATTTTGTCCTCGTCAACGTACCAAATGTGGTACACACTGTGGTACATTGACACATAAACAGGAGTTGTAACCGCTTAATATTCAAAGATATACACGAGTAGAACAAAGCACTCGCGGATCACCAAGGTATTCGGCAGAATACTGCAAAACACTGCAACTGGTTCAGTAGCAGTGTTTTTTTCTTTATGTCCAAACGGCATCTGAGTGCGCCCTGTGCGGCTCTGCCGTGTGCAATTCGTGTGCAAGACCAATCGTGTGTCGTTTTGCACACGATTGAGGATGTGGACTTCCAATATACGGTATATCAACGTAGTACGGAAGTTACGAGCCTCAAAAGTGGGGTTTTGAACAAGATTTTGCTCAGATTCAAGGTTCAAATCGTGTGGAATCGGCAACATTTAATATCTATTAACAATTTAGATACAAGTTTGCTAATAATTAATAGAGATTAACTATAAGCCAACAGGAATTGCCTATTCTTTCCAATCAATAGCATTTTTGTACGACGATTGGAAGCCACAATTTCATCGAATTGCATCAATGCGCCGTGTGCAAAAAATAACAGTTGGAAAATGCACACGATTTGCACACGATTTTGATTTGCACACCGCTGATTTTATGCCTCTTAGATTTGCATATGTGGAGAAAAATGATTATATTTATTAACCCTTTTAATCCACCTCTATGTTACACGACAGTTATTTTACGCTGGCCTTCTTCGTGAGGAAAGCGAGACCGTTGCGAAACGGTGAACTACCAATCTTCGTCCGTATCTCCGTAAGCGGACAGCTTATGGAGATGAATATCGGTCGAAGTGTCCGTCCCGAACAATGGGACCAAAAGCGAAACGTAGCTACCGGACGTTCTAAAAAGGAACTTGAACTCAACAAGTATATTGAGAATGTGCGTACACGTTTCAATGAAATCCATAATATGCTTATTCGGGAGAACAAGCCTGTCACCCCCAAAACACTCCGTGACCACTATCTGGGTACGGTAGAGAAGCCCAAGATGCTTTGCGATGTTTTTCGCGAAGTGAACAAGCAGCGCAAAGAAGAGTTCGAGCGTGGAGACATCTGTGCCGCCACCCTCGGACGTTGGGAACGCTGTGTCACCTATCTGGAGGAGTTCATGACGTTAACCAAAGACGCAAAGGACATTCCTATCAAGGAGGTGAGCCGTGGCTTCATTCAGGACTTCGAGCACTTCCTGAGAATGACAAAGCAAACGGCCAACAACACCACAGTCCGCTACCTGCGTTACCTGAAGAATGTTATGCAGTATGCAATGGCTCACAAATGGGTCTCCGAAGATCCCTTCGTGGGCAAACGCTTCAAGCGTACAGTTGCGGAAAGAGAATTTCTGACAGAACCGGAACTGCAAGCGATGATGAATGTTGACCTGCATGAGTTCCCGAGATTGGAAACAGTACGCGACACATTCGTGTTCTGCTGCTTCACCGGGCTCGCTTTCATCGACATATCGTCGCTGAAACGTAGCGACATCTATGTTGATGCCGACGGCAACAAGTGGATACGCAAGCATCGGGAGAAAACCGGCGAACTCAGCACCATCCCGCTTCTGGAAATACCCCAGAAGATAATGGAGAAATATGCCGACCATCCAAAAGTTGTTGCCGAAGACGTGGTGATACCGGTTTTCTCCAACCAGCGCACAAACTCATATCTGAAAGAGATAGCATCGCTGGCTAAAATCAAGAAACACCTGACGTCGCATATAGCGAGACATACCTTTGCGACAATGTCGCTGGCCAATCATGTGCCAATCGAAAGCATCTCAAAGATGCTTGGGCACGTGGATATAAAGACGACCCAGATTTACGCAAAAATGCAGGACCACACCATCTATGAGGATATGGAGAAAATGCGCCAGAAGTTCAATTCCAAAGGATAAGACGGATTTATCCCAATCAAAACAAATGACCGCCAGGGCTTTTCCCAGCGGTCATTTGCATAATGTATTCAGTATGACGGTCTATAACTGGCGTTAAGTAAATTTTCAAGATCCTGCTCAGCAATCAGGAGTTTTCCACCAATTTTATAATGAGGGACAGTTCCCTTGTCAATCATGTCGAAAATAGTACGCCTCGAAATGTGAAGCCTTTCGGATACTTGCCTCACGGTAAGGAATCTCCGGCCATTAAGCATCGGATAATACTCTTTGCCTAAATGCTCACATTTTTCAATAATACTGTTAGCATGGTGGAAAAACATTCTCACCCTGCTGTCGTTCCGGTCAATCAGTGTTTTCATCTTTTTATCAAAGCATCTACATCATGTCCCTTGTAACGGTTGGCTTTCCCTAATTTGGCAAACGGGATGAGACCATGCTCTTGATATGACCTTAAAGTCCGCGGCGCGATATTCAAATATTCGCATACAAATTCTCCACTTACCCAATCGGACAACTTTTTGTCAACCAGTTTTTCAAACATCACCGAAACAATAGTATGGAGCATTTCCATATGATTAACCATATCTTCAAACACCGACTCTTCGATGTGGACGGTTCTTATACTCTGCATTCAATATCACATTGAAGTAAGGTTATAAAATGGCGGCGGCTTGCAAACCGCCGCCATTAAAGTGCTGACAATATAAAGTCAGCGTGGTTGTGGATCAGACCGCAGGGCGGAATGAGTCCGTATCAGGAACCCGCACATGGATCGGCTGATAATTGGCGTCCAGAGCCAGCACCGAGGAGAATCTCTGACCGTCTTCGATCTGAAGCCCCTTGACCTCGGAAGTGTAGAAGAACGTCAGCAACTGACGTGTAAGTTCGGGCGTGAGTCTGCGCCCGAGATATGAATCGGCGATGCGGTAGTTGCATTCGGCGCAGCGGATGTTGTGGTTTGCGTGGTAGATGGCATGGGCTCCGCAGACGGGGCATACAGTTCCGGCATATTCGCTGTCGATGAGCTTGCCGTCGAGCATCTCAGCAGTGAATGAATAGAGCCACTCGCCAAAATCGGCGATGCACTGTTTGCCGGTGCCGATTCCGGCCGCAAGTGAGTCGGCATCGAACTGGAATGCCACGAGGTTGGCGCCGGGATAGAGACGACCGATGTTGTCCATAATATCCTCGGCTGTCTCTGAAAGGAATATTATTCCCTCGCACTCTTTGACGAGATTCTTGCCTATGAGGGACGATATTACGCTGCCGAAGTCATCCCCTTTTACTCTGAAAGGCATTTCGGAGTCGGTAAACTCCTGCATGAGAGTGGAGAGAACAGAGGTCAGGTCGTATGTTATGGCCGGAGAGGGTGCAATCTCCCTGACGACCGCTTCGATGAACGGCTCCCCGCACAGCGATATTCCGAGGGGCGCGTTCTGCACCCGCGATGCAGAAAGGGTGTGCGTGAAGTCGATGCCTCCGGTTGAATAGGAGATTTTACCGCTTGTGAACAGACCGGCACCTTTTACGGCGTTTTTGCGGTCGCGGATGAGCTGATAAAGGTTATTCTCTGCACGGCTCATACTTGCCACCGGATTGGCTATTGTCGTGATGGATGCCTTATGGGTGAAGGGAGAAGTGATCACCCCACGGTTGAACAGGTTTCGGGCGGTGGACATTGTACGCCCGGGAAGGAGATGCAGTTTGCGGAAGGCCTCTGTCTGAAGTGTGGTTGTGCTGAACAACTGAGGTTGCTTGTCGTCGATGCTGATTTCCATCTCCACGGGGAGCATCGTGGGAAAATTGAGTGACTTCAAGGCGGCTTCCGCTTCCTCGATGGTGTCCCACGATTGTTCGCTCATCATTCCCATTCCCGTTCCGGGATTGAGGCAGAGTTTGAAGATGGACGGCGAACGGAACGATTCGTCAATGTGCTCGTCAAGGGCACGGAGGAAGTCGAGGACTACAACTTCGCGGCGAGTGAGGTTGACATTAGGGAAGCCGATGAGATGAAGCGCATTGTTGAAATTATAGTTGAACGCAGAATCCATAGCCATGCTAACCAATCCTGTCTGGGCGAGACGGAAAACTCCTCAAATAATATGGCTCTATCTTGTCTATGTCTAAAGACGGACTTACCGTGCTGTCATTATTTGACGGTATGTCGTGCGGGGCCATAGCATTGCGTGAGGCAGGTATCTCAGTGAAACAATACTTCGCTTCCGAGATTGACAGACAGGCAATAAGGCAGACACAACCTAACTTTCCCGATACAATCCAACTTGGTAGCGTGACGGATGTAAAGGTGTCAGAGCTCCCTCCCATTGACCTGTTGATAGGTGGCTCGCCCTGTCAGGGATTCAGTTTTGCAGGGAAACAGTTGAATTTCAGTGACCCACGAAGTAAATTGTTTTTCGAGTATGTCAGGATTCTGCGTGAGATTCAGACATATAATCCGGATGTGAAGTTTTTGTTGGAGAATGTCAGGATGCGAACTGAGTATGAAAATGTCATCAGCAAGGAACTGGGGCTGTTCCCTGTGATGATCAATTCCGCGCTTGTTTCTGCCCAAAATAGAGCCAGACTGTATTGGACGAATATCGCTGTGAGGAGAGTCGATAATTTATTCGGCCATACAATTCATACCAATATTCCCCACCCCTCTGACAGACGTATCTATCTCCGGGATATTCTCGATGCCAATGTGGACAGCCGATATTTTCTTTCGAGAAAAGAAATTGACAGGCTTGTCAAAGTCAGAGAGTATGATTATAAGGAGATTCCTGTGTTTCACGAGTCAGGGTTATTTGATTTGGATTGTGAATATTGCGGTGGGGATTATTATGATTTTCAACATCCTATTATTCGCGAATACGTATCAGACAACCGGAATATCTACAAGAGTAGCATAGAGCTTCCATCCGAAGTCAAGAGAGTGCCGTTATCCGCAATCCAGAATGAGCATTTGATTGAGGGGCTATCTGTCAATTCCAATAATACATATGTCATTTCGGGTGCGATTGTATCTCCCCAGTTCGGAGGTGGGTTCAGACCGATAATGAATGGTAAAAGCCCATGTCTGTTAGCCACATCAAGCAATTACGCAGCTTGCCTGATAATAAATGGTGACGATATGGCATTACGGAAACTGACCCCGGCAGAGTGCTGTCGCCTTCAGACTGTTCCAGAATGGTATGAATGGATATGCAGTGAGGCCCAGACATACAGGATGCTCGGCAATGGATGGACAGTAGATGTGATCCGACATATTCTGCATTATCTCAAAATTTAGAATCTATAATCTAACTATGGAATTTAAGTCATTAAAAAACATCGAGACCTCTTTTCGGCAGATAAGGCTGTTCGGCATCGTCATGGTATCGCTCTGCGCCTTGGTCGCCATCGGCTCGGTGGTGCTATCGCTGAACTTTGCCGAAAAGCAGCGGGAGAAAATCTATGTGCTGGACAACGGCAAGAGCCTGATGCTCGCGCTGTCGCAGGACATGGAGCAGAACCGCCCGGCGGAGGCGCGTGAACACGTCCGACGCTTTCACGAACTGTTCTTCACTCTGTCGCCCGACAAGTCGGCGATTGAACACAACATCAACCGCGCCATGTCACTGGCCGACAAGAGTGCCTATAACTACTACTCCGATTATGTGGAGAAGGGATATTACAACCGCATCATCGCCGGAAATATCACACAGGTGTTGCAGGTGGACAGCATAGTCGCCGACTTCAACGACTATCCCTACAATGTCCGCACCTATGCCCGGCAGATGATCATCCGTCAGAGCAACGTGACCGAAAGGTCGCTGATTACGAATTGCCGACTGGTCAACACCTCGCGCTCCGACGACAATCCCAACGGTTTCATGATCGAAAGTCTGACAATTTTAGAGAATAAAAATTTGATAACCACAAAACGTACTTTATCCCAATGAGTATAAGTATAAAACAGAAAATCCGCAACTTCGTGGCACCATTATATAATAAGGTGTGGCACGAGCCCAAGAGGGAAATCCGCGAGCGGGTAAAGAAAGCCTGCGACGAGATGCCCCACAGACAACGCCTAACGGTTGTAACCGTGCTTCTCTCGGCGTTTGTCCTCATAGCCTTCTTCGTATTCGGTCATGCCTGCTACAAGATTGGAGCCGGACACGCCCGCCAGACTATCGAAGTAGAGCATATCCGCCAGCTGGAAATTCCAGCTAAAAACAATCCCGATATTTCACCTAAACTGACAGAAGATGAAGCTGCTCGATGACCTCAAAGCAAGGCTCACGCCCAAGACCTCGGCAGAGCGTGAGCGACTGAAAAGACTGGCGGTATATACGCTTCTGACACTTTCGTGTCTCGTCTGCCTCTGGCTCATCTTCGCCCCAAGCGGTGATGACCAGACAGTCAAGGGAAAGGCTAACACAGAACTGCCCGACGGAACAACCGACGGTATGCCTGAGACAAAACTCGCGGCATACGAACAGGAGGCGATGAAAAAGGAGAAAGCACAGTCCGACAGCACAATCAATGCGGTAACACTCCAGCTTGACACCGTGACAACTCCAATTGAGCAGACTGTTCCCGATGAAATCCAGAACTCGGCAAATGCCTATCAGCAGGCTCAGGCTTCCTTGCAGGACTTCTATGTCCCCGATTACAGCCAAACCGAGCAAGTGGCGGAGTTACAGGCTCGCATCGACGAACTGGAGATGCAGAACGCTATGGCACAGCAGCAGATGCAGCAGCCCGATGAGATGGAACTTCTCGAAAGGTCGTACCAGCTTGCCGCACAATACATGGGCAATGGCAATTATCAGGTTCTGCCTCAGTCCGATGAAAAAGGGAAACGGAATATGCAGCCGGTTCAGAACGTGACCCACAATGTTGTATCGACATTGAGCGCAGCCACTAACGAGCGGGGCTTCAATACCTCAGTCGGCATAAAAAGGTCGGTCGGCAAGAATACAATAGCCGCTGTCATAGCCGGGAACCAGTCCGTAACCAATGGTCAGTCTGTGAAGTTGAGAACAATCGAACCGATGTGGATAGGGAGCCGCATGATTCCCCGGAACACTACCATTGTCGGTACCGCAAGGTTGCAGGACGAGCGTCTGGAAATTGAGATTACATCGGTTGAGACAAACGGCTCGATCTATGAGGTGGAGTTGAAAGTCTATGACTCCGACGGTCAGGAGGGTATCAATATCCCCAACTCTATGGAGTCGGACGCTCTCCACGAAATCGGTGCCAACATGGGCAGTACGATGGGCAGCTCAATCAACATCTCGACCGATGCCGGAGCACAGATAGCCTCAGATGTGGGCAGAGGACTTATCAACGGCGTGAGCCAGTATCTCACAAAAAAGATGCGTACCGTCAAGGTGCACCTTAAATCCGGGTACAGGGTAATGCTGTACCAGCCTGAAAACAATTAAAAACTTAAATCCAACGAAAATTTTTATGAAACTGAAAACATTTATTCTCTCAGCCATCGCCGTCATCGGTATGGCAACCCCGGCTTTTGCCAAGACAAACAAAGTCAATAACACCGATAAAAATATGTCGCCTGACACAGAACAGGTCACCGAACACGACATGAACGTGTACGGAGCCAACTACACTGACGGCGACAAGTTCGACGGTCTGACCCGCAAGGTAGGTTTCGACCGCATGATTCCCCCTCACGCACTGGAGGTATGCTACAACAAGACCACTCACATCATCTTCCCGGCTGAAATCACCTATGTAGATTTGGGCAACGAGAACCTCGTGGCCGGTCTTGCCGACGGCGCAAAGAATGTGCTGCGCGTCAAGTCAGCCTTCAAGTCGTTCAAGCAAGAGACCAACCTCTCGGTAATCACCGATGATGGGAGCTACTACACATTTAACGTCAAATTTGCGAAAGAGCCTCTGCTTCTGAGCATTGAGATGACAGACTTCCTACATGACGGTGAAGCTGTCAATCGTCCCAACAACGCTCAGGAGGTTTATCTGGAGAAACTCGGACAGGAGTCGCCGATGCTTGTCAAGCTGATTATGAAGTCAATCCACAAGCAGAACAAGCGCGAAATCAAGCATATCGGCTCTAAGCGTTTCGGAGTGCAGTTCCTTCTGAAATCCATCTACACCAACAATGGACTTCTCTATTTCCACACGGAACTGAAGAACACCTCCAACATTGCTTTCGACATTGACTATGTGAGCTTCAAAATTGCGGACAAGAAGGTCATCAAGCGAACAGCTATGCAGGAACTGGTGTTGGAACCGCTCCGTGCCCAGAACTATGTGACGGTGGTGCATGGCAAGTCTTCCGAGAGAACGGTGTTCGCATTGGAGAAATTCACCATTCCTGACGACAAGCAGCTCGTTATCGAGGTCGCCGAGAAAGAAGGCGGTCGCCATCAGTCCTTCGTAGTCGATAACGAAGACATCGTGAGAGCAAATGTAATTGACGAACTTTCAATCCAGTAACAGCCCATGAAGAAGATTCTTTCAATCTTCGCTGTGGCAGTGCTTTCCCTCTGCGGAGGGGAGGCATTCGCCCAGCGGAACCTCCCCGGGATGTCGGCGATTGAGGTACGCGCCGATATGGTAAACGGTTTCTACACCGGCAACTCCCGCAACTGCGGATATAATCTCGGAGTGTTCTACTCGGTCATCAAGGGCAACAATGCAAATACATGGTCTTTCGGTGCCGAATATCTCCAGACCTATAAGCCCTACGGCGAGAAAGGTCGCATCCCCGTGGTTCAATTCACAGGCGAAGCCGGCTACAATCTCCGTATTGTCAGCGACTACTCGCAGACATTCCATCTCTATGGCGGTGTGTCGGCACTCGCAGGCTACGAGGCGGTCAACTGGGGCAAACGGCTTTTGCCCGACGGTTCCACTCTTCATAACGGAAATTCATTCATCTATGGCGGTGCGCTCACTCTTTCTGCGGATTTTTATTTCTCAGATAAAATCATCCTGACAGCCAATGTAAAGGAGAGATTTGTGTTCGGAAACTCAACCGGACATTTCCATACGCAGTATGGTATAGGTATCAAATTTAGACTTTAGAAACTATGGAGACCACAAAGGAACTGATAGACAAGGTCAATAAGATCAAAATCGAGGACTTTCTTGCGGCTTTGGACATTAAACCTATAAAACGGGAGGGGAACATCCTGACCTACAATGCCCCGTATGATTTTGATATGGAATGGGGCGGTCCCGAGACGTTTGGGAAACCGACGTGTCTTGTCGATACGGAACGTAATCTTTGGCGCGATAAATATTACTCTCCGTGGCAACCCCTTTTTTCCTCGCCCACGATATGACCGGGTATTATAACGAACTAAAGATTGTGGGATTTATCTTGGATGAGATGGCTGCCTACCGCAAACGGTGTGAGGCCCAAGTCAATAAACCCAGACAAAATGATGCCGAAAGAAAGGAACACAATATCTCCGCATCTGACAAGAAACAAACTCCGAAAAACAAAAGAAAGCTCAAATTATGACATATCATAAACAGGATATTCCCCAAATACCGCTGACAGAGTTCATGGCGGCTCTCGGCGAAAAGCCGGTCAAGGCTTTCGAGGATATGAAACTATACTATGCGCCGCAGCGTGACGACCCTGAGCCTCTGCTGGTGGTCGATACCAACACGAACCGATGGTATGACCACGCCACTGACCAGAGCGGTGACATAATCGACCTTGCCGCCATGAAGATGAACTCCAGTCTCTACACGGATCCACGGGACTTCATTCTGAAGTACATGAACGAGTATGAGCAGGGTAAGGAACTTTCGGCAATGGCACGTCGTCCTCAGGAGCCGACGGTTATCAACCTCGACATAAAGAAGCTGAAACTCACCGACTTTATGAAGGTTCTCGGTCAGGAACACCCCGTGGCAGCTGACGGCAATCTCAGGGTTTACAAAGCCCCTTACGATGACAAGCACGAGCCGACTATGGTAATCAACACGGAAACAAACCTATGGCGTGATACCAAGTCCGGCGCATACGGAGGAATCTATGACCTCGCTTATGAGCTGACAAGCTCGTGCAATATGTCGGAGTTGAACCACTATATTGCAGGACAGATGTCCGGCATGGAGAAGTCCCAGAAGGTAGAGCCGCCCAAACAGGAGCCGGAGCCTGACAAACCGAAACGGAAGATGCGCCTATGAACATCGAAGAAATCCGGAAAATATCGCTTGTCGAGTTTCTCAATCAGTTGGGCTATCAGCCTACCGGACGCGACAGCAAAGGTCTGTGGTTTTATTCCCCTTGCCGAAGTGAGCGTAAACCCTCGTTTCATGTAAATCCCCGCAAGGGAGTATGGTTCGATTTTGGCAGTGGCGCAGGTGGCGACATCTTCACTCTTGCAGGTGAACTATGCAACTCCACCGACTTCATCAGGCAGGCGGAGTTCATCGCCCAGAAAATGAGTATGCCGATTGAAAAGCCATACAAGCCTGTGCCGTTCATCGAGCAGCCGACATTTGAAGATGTTAGAGTATCAAAACTCGAATCTCCGGCATTGCTGAAATACCTCGCTGACAGAGGTATTCCCCGGAACATCGCTCAGTGGTGGTGTGTGCAGGTCAATTACCGATTACATGGCAAAGACTACTATGCCATAGGCTTCGAGAACAACGCTCATGGATTTGAACTGCGCTCATCTTTATTCAAAGGGTCGTATCCGCCCAAGCACATAACCCATATTGCCAACGGCAACGCCCGGTGTAACGTGTTTGAGGGCTTCATCGACTTTCTTTCGGCGGAACGCCTCGGACTGAATGACGGCTTTGACTCTGTGATTCTCAACTCCGTTGCCAATGTCGGCAAAGCCCTGACTGTCCTCCCGGACTATTCCATTATTGCCTGCTACCTTGACAACGACGAGGCAGGGCGAGCCGCTCTCGCCAGACTCCGCAGGGAGTTGGGCGACAAGGTAATGGACAAGTCCGCTCTCTATCCTGACCACAAGGATCTCAACGAGTACCTTGTGGCTACACAACCCAAAATATCAAATAATTCAAAATTAAAACTCTGAAAAACAATATGAATACAATCCTCAATAAAATCGGCGACATTCGCCTCACTCCCGGTCGCTTTTTCGGCTTCTGGATTGCACTCTTTGCAATCGTCATCTCTCTGACCTCCTGTTCTGACGACCTCGACGTACAGCAGTCCTATCCCTTTACAGTCGAAGTCATGCCTTATGGAGACAAAATCACCAAGGGCGAGACTGTCGAGCTGCGCTTCGAGATCAAGCCCGAAGGCAACTATGCCAACACCCTCTACACAATCCGCTACTTCCAGTATGACGGCGAAGGCACTCTCAAACTTGTCGATGGACCGGTGCTGGTCAACAACGACCGTGTGCTTCTCGAAAGCAAGACTTTCCGACTGAACTACACTGCCCAGTCTTCCGACGCCCACAAATTCCTCGTCGTGGTGGAAGATAATTTCGGATCTACTCCCTGGGAATAGACCTTCGAGTTCAACGGCAAAGACAGCGGCGATGATGACGGAGGCAAGACTCCCGGCATCATCACTCCCATCAATCCCGGAACCATAACACCCATCAGCTTATGAAAAGAATCCTGATATTTCTCATGGCGATAGTGACCCTCGCGGTCACTTCGCCGGCCTTCGCCACTAAGCGAAGTATAATGGAGCTGCCGCTCTTTGAGCGGGCAGTTCTGATAATCAAAAAGTTTGAAACGCTCCATAAGCCGAAGCATTGGCCCTACGTTGGCTACGGTCATCAAGTCCAGCCGGGCGAACCATACCGCAGAGGCGTACAACTGACCGAGGCACAGGCTGACGCATTGCTCCGCAAAGACCTCGCCAAGTTCTGCTCCCTCTATTCCCAATACGGCAAAGACTCCGTTCTTCTCGGCGCACTCGCCGACAACTGTGGTCCCGGCGTAGTCAACAAAAGCAGCATCCTGAAAAAACTGAAATCCGGCGACCGCAACATCTTCAAAGCCTACACCTCCCACTGCCGTTACAAAGGCAAAAGACATAAAGGCTTATACAATCGCAGGCTCACGGAGCTTGCCGCCCTCTTCATTCCGTAACATTCAGCGTCTAATAATGCACCGAGGGGATGCACTCTTTTCGGAGTGTATCCCCTTGCTGTATCTTATAAAAAAACACCAAAAACAAATGGCTTCGATAAAAGTAAAGTTCCGTCCCTCGACTGTCGCAGACCACGAGGGCACAATCTACTATCAGATTATCCACGAAAGGAAGGTGCGACAACTTCTTTCCGATTACAAGGTATTCCCGTCAGAATGGGATGAGTCCCGCTCAATGGTTACGACAACCCAGAAAAGTGAACGCAAATCGTTCATTCTATCAATCCGTGAACGTATCCGTTGGGATGTGGAGCGGTTGACAAAGATTGACCGTAAGATGGATGCCAACGGCCTGTTATATACTGCCGATGATGTTATCGACGAGTTCAACCGATACGCAGATGAATACTCCCTATTCAACTACATGGAGAGCATTATCGCCAAACTCAAACAGAATGGCAAGGTTAGGACTTCAGAGACCTACAAGTCCACTCTCAATAGTTTCAGGAAGTACCGGGAAGATGAAGATATAATGCTGGATTGTCTGACATCCGAGATAATGGAGGCATACGAGGCATGGCACCACAAGCGAGGCGTTGCGCCCAACACCATATCTTT